>JBOFWD010000041.1:0-3566 GCA_051653445.1 Acidaminococcaceae bacterium
AATAAGTACAGAAAAGATAGAGAAATTCAGAGAACAATTTCTGATGGAGGTTTCTGCACGGTTGCTCCCAGAGGATTTCGAACCCAAAATTGTAGCTGATGTCGTTATTCCGGCAGGGTGTGCACTTTCAATAAAAATGGTAAAAGAACTTTCACTGTTGGAACCTTATGGTGCAGCTAACCCTTTGCCCGTTTTTGCTTTTAAGGAAGCTAAATTGAGAAATACTGCAGTTATGGGAGCGGAGAAAAATCATTTGAGAATGATTGTCGATTTTGCAAATCAAACATATAAAGGTATAATGTGGAATCAAGCTAGGCAAATTAAATGTATTTATAATAATTCGCGCGCTACATTAGCTTTTTCGCCAAAATTAAATGCTTGGAATGGCATTGAGAATATAGATTTATTTTTATTTGCCATAGAATTAAAACATAAAATAATTGATTATCGTAATCGTTTCGACGCAAAGGACATTATTTTAAAAAATATTTTACAAAAGTCAAAAAAAACAGTAGTATATGTAAATAAAGGTAAACAAACTTTGCCTGAACAAGTTGCTGATACTTGTGAAATTGTAACGTATGAAAACAAATTGTTGGCAAAAGATACAGATACCGTTGTTTTTTATGATTTGCCTGATACTGGCATTTTTGCAAAGGAAATATTTCCTTTGCCAGCTTGGTATAAAGGTTGTTTATATCTTGTTTTTAACCAGAAAGACTACGAGGAGTGGTCAAATTCAACTGTTGGCAAATATCCAGTCAGAAAGAATTTAATCACTGAGTATAAGTACCTCACACAGTTATTAAAGAACCAAGGAGTTGCAAATGCTAAAGATATTATTACCAAGCAGATTGGGATGGAGTGTGTAATATCTGTTGACAGCTTGAAAATATTTGAGGAGTTAGGATTTATTAATGTGGCTAATGGCCAGGTAAGTATCAAATCAAATCGAAAAAATGAGTTAAGTAATTCGAAAACCTTTTGTTTATTGAATGATGAGTATCACGACAAGATTGCTGCCTGCCATCAGAACATGAAGGCTACGGCCGCCGAGATAGCTGATATTTGGGATTGAATGATAATAGTGGAGGTTTATGATGCCTGAAGTGGACACTGTTTATAGTGTAGAAGATTTTTTTGATAACATAGAGAAGTATTTATCGGCCGAACAGGTCGTTTTTGTGCGCAAAGCTTATGAAATGGCAGCTGAAGCACATATGAAGCAAAGGAGAGCTTCGGGCGAACCATATATAATCCATCCGCTAGGAGTGGCTATGATTCTTGCAAAGTTACAGCTGGATGAGTTAACATTGGCGGCGGCTTTTTTGCATGATGTGATAGAAGATACCGACATTAAGCTGGAAAAACTAGCGGAGCTGTTTGGTCAAAAGGTAGCAGACCTTGTTGATGGCGTGACAAAATTAAACAAAATAGAATACATATCTAAAGAAGAACAACAAGTAGAAAATTATAGAAAAATGTTCCTTGCTATGGCTAAGGATATCCGTGTTGTTTTGATAAAACTTGCTGATAGACTTCATAATATGCGGACAATGAAATATATGCCGGCACATAAGCAACAATCAATTTCCCGTGAGACGCTGGAAATTTACGCACCACTTGCGCATAGATTGGGTATCAATGCAATCAAGTGGGAACTCGAGGACCTTTCTTTCCGTTATATGGAGCCTGATTGTTATTATGAACTAGTTGAGCAGGTCCAAGCTAAGAGGCAAGAACGCGAAGAAATGATACAAGAAGCAATTGGTGAAATCAAGGAACATCTTGACGCTGTACATATCAATTGTGAAATACAGGGTCGGCCAAAGAACTTTTACAGCATTCATAAAAAAATGTTGCGTGATCACAAAGACATCAGCGAGATCTATGACTTGCTGGCTGTTCGTGTTTTAGTTGACACCGTAAAAGATTGCTATGGCGCATTAGGTGTTGTGCACAGCCTTTGGAGACCAATACCGGGTCGTTTCAAGGATTATGTCGCTGTTCCTAAATCCAATATGTATCAGTCGCTCCATACAACTGTATTATCTAAAAGCGGTCAGCCGTTGGAAATACAGATACGTACTTTTGAAATGCATCGTATTTCAGAATTTGGTATTGCGGCTCATTGGCGGTATAAGGAAGCAGGCAATTCACAAAAATCCGGCGATAAAACTTATGATGCAAAACTTTCATGGTTAAGACAGCTTTTGGAATGGCACCAGGATATGAGAGATCCTCATGAATTTGTCAATACGGTCAAGATGGATGTTTTCGCTGATGAAGTATTTGTTTTCACGCCACGAGGTGATGTGATTGATTTGCCGGTAGGTTCAGTGCCAATTGATTTTGCTTACCGGATTCATACAGATGTTGGTAATCGCTGTGTCGGAGCAAAGGTCAATGGCAGAATAGTTCCATTGGAGTATAAATTAAATAATGGTGATATCGTTGAAGTTATAACATCGAAGCAAGCTAATGGGCCAAGCCGCGACTGGCTTAATATCGTTGGTTCATCGGAAAGCCGCAACAAGATTAAACAATGGTTCAAAAAAGAACGCCGTGAGGAAAATATAAGTAAAGGCCGTGAGATGCTTGAGAAAGAATGCAAGCGTCTTGGCTATGATCCTAAAATTTTGCTAAAAATAGACAACCTGAGAGATGTGGCATCTAAGCTGCACATAGATGTGGATGATAATTTGCTTGCTGCTCTTGGTTATGGCGGTGTTGCCCTAAATACAGTGATTGCAAAATTAGTGGATTTGTATAAAAAAGAACAAAAACAAAGCACTACTAAAGATCTTTCACAGCTATTGGCCAATATGAAGCCGCGGACATCGAAAGCACAGAACAGTCATGGCGTTTTGGTCAAAGGCGAGGATGGCATTTTGGTAAAATTGGCTAAATGCTGCAACCCTATTCCTGGTGATCAGATTATTGGTTATATTACAAGGGGAAGAGGAATTTCAGTACATAGAGCAGACTGCCCAAATGTTTTGGCTAATTCTGACGAAGAGAACAGAATGATTGAAGTGGCATGGGATATTGCCACAGACTCTGTTTATCGTGTATCTCTTCAAATTTCAGCACTTGATCAGCCTGGTATATTGGCAAATATAATGATGGTTGCTTCAGAATCCAAGCTGAACATTAATGCACTTAATGTTCATGTTGATAAACGGAAAACTGCTTTTATCAGCATGGGCGTTGATATTCGCAACGCGGAACAGCTTGAATATATCATAGCTAAGATTAAATCAATCAAAGGCATATATAATGTTGAACGAATTATTTCAACATCAATAGGGGGGTAAATCTTTGCGAGCAGTAGTACAGCGCGTTTCTCAGGCGGAGGTTATTGTGGATTCTGAGAGTGTCGGTAAGATAGATAAGGGGCTATTGATTCTTTTAGGTGTAGAGCAACAAGATAATGATGATGATTTAAAATATTTATATGAAAAAACAACTAATTTGCGCATTTTTGAAGATGCCGAAGGTAAGATGAATCTTTCAGCTAAAGATGTAAATGGGCAATTGCTGGTTGTATCTCAATTTACTTTGTA
>JBOFWD010000042.1:0-2161 GCA_051653445.1 Acidaminococcaceae bacterium
ACTTATACCTTCCGTCAGCCCCAGTACCACCATCAATAAAACATTAACCATAATCTTGCATTTGGCACAACAGTATAGTTCGCGCAGGTAAGTGATAAAAATTTGCATCATTTGTTTACCTGCAATAATTTCGCATGGCGCCATGCCCAGGTAAAAGGCCGCAAAATATAGTAGGTATAGAACAATCTATCTGGCAGCGAAAATCTCTTTACATCTTCACCAATAGGCGCAAGCAAACCCAAAATATAGCTGATCTTTCGTATGCAACTGCTTCTTATTTGCAGGTTATAATTATGTTGCAGCCAAAATAGCTGCCAGTCACGGCGACCACTATCATCGCCCGGCTCATAACAACCATCTTGGAAGAACGGCTTAGCTAAATTCGCTAACCGCCATGCTTTATCATCCCGTTCAATAGCCGCCTGCAATGACTTCGGCACAGTTAATTCTAACAGCACGTTTGCCAAAATCAGGCTTTGATGTAGGAGTGGCTGAACATCAAACTTTTCAGCCATGTTTTGTACTCTTTCCCAATCCAAATCTTTCTTACTGAATTCAGCAATATCACACAGCCACCGCAAGCGGAACCATGCATGTCTTGCACCATGAAATACCAAATATAAAAACCATTCTTCATCCGGTAGCACTGGCAACGTACATCCAGCCTGAATCCTTTGAATAGTCATGGCATCTGACAATGGCAGCCCACATTTCCAATGAAGTTCTATTTGTATTTTCTGGCCGCTATGCCAATAGGTATGATGATGATATTGCCTAATGTACCATTTGCGCCGCGCCGGTGTAAGAGGGAAGTCAATATTTGTTCGTCGATAACCAAGCTGTTCCAAACCCTCACCAGTGCGTTCTAAATCCTCAGGACATACCAGAAGGTCTATATCTTTGAATGGCCGGAGAGCAACATCTCCATATAACCGTTCCGCCAAAGAAGGACCTTTGAGTACAATGGAGTGGATATCCTCAGTTTCCAGTTTGTTTGTAACTACCGCCGCCGCGCCGGTATATCGCAAAGCCTGTAGGGCGTTCTCACGGCTTTTTTCACGCAAAATTTCAACAAATTTTGACGGCATAACTTCTTCGTTTAAGCTGCTTAATGTTTTATATACTAATGGATACAATCTGTGGTGTATTGCCAACTGTACAAATGCACTCCAGTCAATAGATGGGATTAGCAGTTTTTTTATTTTTTCAGTATTACCATTCAAGGCATGACTATCGACACATGCCAACATTAGCTGTAATTCAGGTGAAAAGCTACCCAGCGTTTTGTTCGTATTCATATCCTGCTACCTTCTTTATTATCTCTGCCCGCGAGCTTTCCTGTAACCTGCAAATATTGCATCAATTGTTCCACGCTTTCCTCAACACTATATTTTTCCGTATCAACGACAAGCTCCGCATGACAAGGTTCCTCATAATTGTCATCAACGCCAGTAAATTGACGTATCAGCCCCTGTCGTGCTTTGGCATAAAGTCCTTTGGTATCCCTTTGTTCACAGATTTCTACAGGACATCTTACATAAACCTCAAGAAATTCATCCGCTTCCAGCAACTCCCGCACATGCTGTCGATCCTGATGATAAGGTGAAATAAAAGCAGCCAAAACAACTATGCCGGCATCCACAAACAATTTTGCAACTTCGCCAACCCGCCGAATATTTTCCCGTCTATCGCCGCTAGAAAATCGCAAATCCTTATTAATACCACTGCGTACTCTATCGCCATCAAGGATATATGTCTGAATACCCTCAAGAAAAAGTCTTTCCTCGATAGCTCTTGCAAGTGTCGACTTTCCTGATCCCGACAAACCAGTAAACCATATTACAAATGAATGGTGCCGATTTCGTACCCGGCGTTCGCCTTTACTGATACTGCCGTCTTCGGGAAACAGTCTGACCGCCTGTTCCCCTTGTCGATCGCGCGAAAATTCTGTAAGATTTACTTCCGACTTAACACGGCGTGACAATATGATTCCGCCACCAGCAATTTGATACCCATCAAGCAACACAAACCGCCCTATGTCCGGTGCTGTTTCAAAATCATCAACAACAACCGGCTGGTCAGTAATAATAATTCCCTCTCCAACAAATCCGGCCGGCACGCAATCATTCTCGACATCTACTAAATTGCCAATGTCAATGAC
>JBOFWD010000043.1:0-6835 GCA_051653445.1 Acidaminococcaceae bacterium
AATGCGCCAGCACCAATTGCCTGCATTTCCGCCCTTCCGTGCTCACGTAAAACACCTGCAAGAGCTCCTGCTCCAGAATTTGGGTTAGACTTTGCCGATACTTTTAGTACGTCCATTAAAATACCCCTCCCCCGATTCACTTGCATATGTGGAACACAGTATTATTTCGTTATAAAATTCAGTTATCCTGCAAAAAAAACACTAATATACAATATACATTTATTTAGCAAATTACATAGAGGATTCTATCTTTCTTTTCTTAAAAAATACATATAAAGTGCACATAAAGTTTTAGCGTCAAAAATTTTCCCATCCAGAAGCATTTCCCTTACATCATCTTCCCCAATTACCGTTACTTCAATAAATTCATCATCGTCTGTATGCTGTTCGCGCAATTCAAGGCCCTCTGCCAAATAAAGATGAATAATCTCATCGGTAAACCCCGGAGTTGTTGCTATGGTAGATAATTTGCACATCTTTGACGCCAAATAACCAGTTTCTTCTGAAAGCTCTCTTGCAGCGCATTCTAAAGGATCTTCATTAATTTCAAGTTTTCCCGCAGGTATTTCATAAAGTACTGAATCTAAAGGATACCTATATTGCTTAACAAATACTATGCTGCCATTTTCCAAAACCGGTAAAATCGCAACTGCCCCCGGATGATGAACCAACTCTCTGGTAGCCGCTTGACCATTTGGAAGTATAACTTTATCAACGGCAATTTTTAATAAATTACCGTCAAAAACGGTTTCTGTTGAGATCTGCTTTTCCCAAAGCATATTTTTTTCTTGAAGACTCAAATGCAATTTACCTCCCAAGGCGCTATAGAAAAACTATTGCGAATAGTGTAAAAACAGCTTATTTTAGACTTTTTTTAATGCTTTCAGCCATCATCAAAAGCTGTTCAGCGTTTGCTTTTGAAGCATCCGAAATGTTATTGCCTCCAGCCATACGCATTATCTCCGTTACTCGCTCTTTCATATCAAGAGTTTTCACTAATGTACTGGTTTTGCCATTTTCTATTACTTTTTCAATATATAGATGATTGTCTGCAAAAGTTGCGATCTGTGCCAAATGCGTAATACAAAGAACCTGTCTTACCTTAGCAATAATAGCAATTTTCTCAGCCATTTTCTGAGCTGTAACGCCACCTACACCAGTATCAATTTCATCAAAAACCATAGTCGGAACACCGGATTTTTCTAACAAAACAGTTTTAACCGCTAAAGCAATTCGTGAAAGTTCTCCTCCTGAAGCTACCTTGGAAAGAAGTCTGGCTTCCTGACCAAGATTTGCCGTGAAATAAAACTGAACTTCATCACTCCCACAAGGACCAAGGACATCTTTTCTTATCAGCATCACTTGGAACTCACCCTGCGACATCGCTAAATCCCTAATATGTTGAGTTACTAACTTTTCAAACTTATCAGCATTAAGCTCTCTTGCAGAGCTTAATTCCATTGCCCTCTTTTTTAAACCCTCTGTTAAAACCTTCAACTGTGTTTTTTTACTGTCAATACGATCTGAAATAAGTGACAGTTCATCTAACTGTTCTTTTGCTCGAGTTAAATAATTGTATATTTCATCAAATGTTCTTCCATATTTTTTCTTCAATCGATACCACAAGTCTAGTCTTTCCTGAACTTCTTTCAGACATACAGGGTCAAAATCATCTTTTTCAATATAATTATTTAAACTCTGCCTTATATCCTCTAATGAAAGCCATGCATTATCAAACACATTGTAAAAGTTTTCTAACTCTTTATCATATGACAACACTAAAGATATTCTATCGCGTGCTTCACTAAGACTATCAAGAACTCCAGGAATGCCGTTTTCATTACCATTTAGCAAAGCATAAGCCGTGGAAGCAGCTGACATAATCTTAGTGCTGTTAGCAAGCTTTTTAGCTGTTTCCTGCAAAATTTCTTCTTCACCGGCAAACAACTTAGCCGACTCAATTTCATTAATTTCCCACTCGAGTCGGTCACTTATTTTTTCACGATCAGCATTTTGTGAGTTTAAATTATCCAGTTCCTTACTAACTCTAAGATATTCGCTGTATTTTGATTTGTAATCGCTTAATAGCTCGTCAATGTCTTCCGCACCATATAAATCAATCAAATTTAATGGTTCTCCGACTTTTAGTAGTCGTTGATTTTCATGTTGTCCGTGTATGTCGATAAGCTGCTCACTAAGTTTTTGCAGCAAATTCAAAGGAACTTGTACACCATTCACCATTGTAACACTTTTACCAGATTTTATAACTTTTCTATGCAAAAATAAGAAGTCTTCGTCCGCTTCCACACCATATTCAAGGAGCATTGGTAAAATTGCAGGCAAACCTGAAATATCAAAGACAGCTTGTATCCAGTAATGATCCTCGCCATCACGAATATATTCTGCCGATGCCCTATTGCCAAGTACAATACCAAGCGCATCAATCAATATAGACTTACCAGCGCCGGTTTCGCCAGAAAATACATTAAAGCCAGGTTCTAACTCAATTCTTGTATCAGCAATTAAGGCAAAATTATGAACATGTAATGACTTAAGCATATTTTCACCATCTTCACGTTAAATGTGCATATTTAAGCGAGCCTTGAATACCGAAACATTATCACGACTATCCACAGCAACAAAAATAGTATCATCGCCGGCAACTGTCCCCAAGACTTCAGGCCATTTCATATAATCTATACCATATGCTACGGCCTGTGCTGTACCAGGCAAAGTACGAATTACAACTAAATTTTCAGAAATTGCAATACTCAGTATGGAATCCTGAAAAGTACGTTCTAACCTGCCTTGCGACAAAATCATGCCATGCTCTTTAGGAAAAGCGTATCTGTAGCCTCCGCTGGCATCGGGTATCTTGATAAGCATTAATTCTTTAATGTCACGTGAAACAGTCGCTTGGGTTACGTCAATACCACTATTGCGTAATGCCTGTGCTAAATCATCCTGCGTTTCAATTATCATTGATTCAATAATTTCTTTGATCTTCTCATGTCTAGCAATTTTCATAAATATCACCCCTTGATCATCCTTGGAACCTTGTATTTTCTCCGCCTCTGCGCAACTTTTCCTGCCATGTCTCGTAATATGTTGAAGGGTATATATGCAGAAATTGGACACTAAGCGGACTTTTTTTGATAACGACTTTTTCCTTTTCTGTTATACGTCTGATATTGATTCCAT
Source organism: Acidaminococcaceae bacterium (assembly GCA_051653445.1). Classification (GTDB taxonomy): domain Bacteria; phylum Bacillota; class Negativicutes; order Acidaminococcales; family Acidaminococcaceae; genus RZYP01. The sequence goes on from JBOFWD010000043.1 coordinate 3,202, forward strand.
CGGCCGAAAGATACCATTCATCGCATGGTGGCAAGACACTGATTTCAATAGTATCAGCCATTGGGATAATTAGCGGCCTTGTTTCCAGCGAATGTGCACATATTGGTGTCAATATACTAACATCCAAGCCAGGATATACTATCGGCCCGCCAGCCGCCAAAGAGTAAGCTGTTGACCCCGTAGCAGTAGCAACTATAACTCCATCTGAAGGATATACTACTGATTTCTGACCAGCGATTCTAACATCCAATCTGGCTAATCGGGAAAAATGTCCTTTAGTCAAAACAAAATCATTAAGGGCATGAGCTTGCAGAACTTCTTCTTTTCCTGCAAATACAACCGCTTGCAGCATGCTTCGTTCTTCAACCCAAAAATTTTCATTTTTGACTTTTAAGATAGCCTCTTCCATTTGCGGATACTCTACTTCTGTTAAAAATCCCAACTTGCCAAAATTAACTCCGAAAACAGGTATCTTCAATGAGGCTGTATATCTGGTCATTCGAAGCAGGGTGCCGTCTCCACCCAAAGACATAGCTGCAGTAAAGCACTGCATAGATGAACAATCATCTGTTGAGTATCCTTTGCAAGCATATTCATCCGCGATGCAATACGGCAAAACCGGTTCAATATTATTATTGCGGCAAAAATCAATTACATGCTTCAATACGTTGCGAACACTTTTTTTTTCCAGATTAGGGAAAATCCCTAATACCAATTTCATATGCTATTCTCCTCTGCAGTGTCCTTGATATTGCCATGTGACAAAGCAACAATATCTTTTATTCGCTCTTCATTGATGTTGTCGCTTTCATTCAATGTCAAATATAATAAATATTCGATATTTCCTTCCGGCCCTTTAATGGGCGAATAATCAAGGCCGCCAATGCCGAATTTTTCTTCTTTGGCCATGTTAATGACTTTTTCTATGACTTCTTCATGAACTTTGGGGTCACGCACAACACCCTTCTTGCCAACCTTGTCTCTTCCGGCTTCAAACTGTGGCTTTATTAAAGCTATCACACAACCGTCGTTACTCAAAAGTTTTTTGACTGCCGGCAGCACTTTATCTAATGAAATAAAAGCAACATCAATGGTTGCGATTTGAATTTTATCCGATAGTGAAGCTTCGTCCAAGTACCTGACATTTGTTCTTTCCATATTTACAACACGTGCGTCATTTCTAAGACTCCAGGCAAGCTGACCATAACCAACATCAATAGCATAAACTTTACGGGCACCATTTTGCAAAGAACAATCGGTAAATCCACCAGTAGATGCTCCTATATCCGCAACAGTTTTATCTAGAAGAGAAACAGGGAATACTTGCAAAGCTTTTTCCAATTTCAGTCCGCCACGGCTGACATAAGGAAGTTTCTTGCCGATGATTTCAATCTTTACCTCATCTGCAACCTGCGTACCTGGCTTGTCTACCTTTAGCGCATTGACTAAAATTTGACCAGCCATAATAGCAGCTTGGGCCTTAGACCGGGTATCAAAAAAGCCTTTTTCAACCAAGAGTGCATCTAAACGTTTCTTTGCCACACCAATCCCCCATTTTCTTTCCCTAACCACTCTGCAATATGTTTGGTCATCCCAGGCACATCAAGTCCGATATCCCTCAAAAGTAATTTTTTGTCACCATGAGGTACCAATATATCCGGAACGCCTAAATTCAACACCCTTGTATCACTCAGCACATTGTTTTTGTTAAGTAACTCTAAAACCTCTGAACCAACTCCACCAGCTAAAACATTTTCTTCCATAACTACCAGATTATGATATTTATTCGCACATTTAAGAAGTAACTCTTCGTCCAGCGGCTTAATAAAGCGCATATTAACAACACCGGCATCAATACCAAAATTCTGCAATTCTTTGGCAACAGCAACAGCTGATGCCGTCATACTGCCAGCCGCCCAAATACAAAGGTTTCTGCCTTCTTGTAATTCTTCTGACTTGGCATAAGGCAATAATTGCAATTCATCTTTGCAATCAACACCAATTCCGCTGCCTCTCGGATAGCGAATGGCAACAGGTCTTTTCAATTCAAAAGCAGTATAGAGCATATGTCTCAATTCATTCTCATCTTTTGGTGCCATAATAGTCATGCCTGGCATCATTCTGAGATAGGAATAATCGAACACACCATGATGTGTATAGCCATCATCACCCACTAAACCAGCCCTGTCCAAACAAAAAACAACCGGAAGATTCTGCATACATACATCATGCAGAACCTGGTCATATGATCTTTGTAAAAAGGTAGAATATATCGCAACAACGGGTTGCATGTTATTAGCTGCCAAACCAGCTGCCATCGTTACGGCGTGCTGTTCGGCAATACCAACATCGAAGGCTCTCTTGGGAAATTGTTCAAAAAACTTTGTCAATCCTGTTCCGTCACGCATTGCCGCAGTTATGGCAACTATATGAGGGTTCTTTCCGGCAAGTTCTATTAAAGTATCGCCAAAGACTTCAGTGTATGTCTGAGGTGCTCCTTCAGCTTTAATTTTTTCACCTGTTGTTATTTCAAAAGCGCCGGTTCCATGAAATTTATCAGGATTTGCTTCTGCTGGCAGATATCCTTTGCCTTTTTTTGTTATGACATGGACCAAAACAGGTTTATCAAACTTTTTTGCACGTTCCATAATATCAATAAGGCCTTCAAGGTTATGACCATCAACAGGTCCGATATAGGTAAAACCGAGTTGTTCGAAAAGCATCCCCGGTGCTAAAAAATATTTCAAAGTATCTTTAACTCGACGTACAGTATTTGCAACATGTTCACCGATTGAAGGTATGCTTTTTATTAGACTCTCAACATCGTTCTTAAGATGTGAATAGGTTGGATCCGTTCTCAACCTGCAAAGGTATTCGGATAGCGCTCCTACGTTCTCGGAAATTGACATTTCATTGTCATTAAGTATAACTATAATCTTTTTTTGCAAAACACCTGCATTGTTCAATGCTTCAATTGCCATGCCGCCCGTAAGAGCTCCATCGCCTATGACAGCAAGCACATTGTAGTCGTCACCATTAAGATCTCTTGCGACAGCCATGCCTAAAGCTGCAGATATCGATGTGCTTGAATGACCAGTTCCAAAAGCATCATGCTCACTTTCACTTCTTTTGGGAAAACCTGAAAGACCACCATACTGGCGCAATGTAGTAAAAATATCTCTCCTGCCTGTAATAATTTTATGAACATAAGACTGATGTCCGACATCCCATACTATTTTATCATTTGGCGTATTAAAAACTTTATGCAAAGCAAGCGTCAATTCAACAACACCCAAATTAGGAGCTAAATGCCCCCCTGTTTTTGAAATAACATTTATTAGAACTTTTCTAATTTCTTGTGCTAGCTTCGTCATTTCCTCAATATTTAATTTTTTTAAATCTGTAGGTGAATCAATTTTATTTAAAAACTGCACGAAATAATCCTTCCTTTTTCAAAGGTATAGATAACTTATGGTTGCTTAAGATTTTCGATTACAAACCATATTTGCAATTGAACGCAAAGGAGCTGCGTTATCGCCAAAAATATCAAGACAACTCAAAGCTTCTTTGGTCGTTTTTTCTGCCAAAGCCTTAGCACCATCTAATGTACAAATAGTTACATAAGTAGTTTTCA
>JBOFWD010000044.1:0-3444 GCA_051653445.1 Acidaminococcaceae bacterium
GCATTGACGAACACAAATAATACCGAATCAGTAATAACAGACTTGCTGATCAGAAAAAATCCCAGCGATGATGAAAGCACAACTGCGCTAAAAAAACCTGCTCTCTCCGAATAAAGTCTTTTGCCGGCGAACGCCGCCAAAGACACTGCCAGTAAACCAAATACCGCCGGGAAAAAGCGGGAAGCGAATTCTGTGAAGCCAAATACTTTATAAGCAATCGCCGTAAGCCAATAAAACATAACAGGCTTATCATACCAATAGTTGCCGTAAATTTGCGGAGATAACCAATCGCCGCTCTGTACCATTTCTTTAGCAGTCAAAGCATAATTGGATTCTACGCTGTCAGTAATCTGCAACGAACCATTATAAGCAAAAAGTAATATTAATACCAAAAGGTAAAGTCCAAACCAATATTTCTTAGACATAAAATCATCCTCCATCCGTATAAAACCATCGGCTTTTATACGCAATATACTTGATGAGGATGAAAACCATCTGAAAAAAACTTTTTTGCTGATTTATTTTTCTTTAAAGTTCAGCGGCAGCTTAATAACAAAACTACTGCCAACATTCAATGTGCTGCTTACTGAAATATTGCCATGATGCTTTTTGACAATCAGCTTAGCAATAGGCAGACCCAAGCCGAAGCCGCCATTAGTCCGTGAACGCACCCTATCAACACGATAAAACCGTTCAAATATTCTCGTCTGATCCTTGACGGTCATTCCCATGCCCTCATCTTTTACAGTTATGACTGCTTTGTTGTCTTCTTTTTTCAGGTTCACGCAGACCATCTTGCCAGCTTCGGTATATTTTAACGCGTTGTCTACTAAGATAGTAATCAGCTGCATCAACATACGCCTATCAGCAAAAATATCCACTCTTTCCTCTGGCAGCTGCCAGGAAAAAGAAACACCCTTCGTTTCTGCCAAATAATTTAAGCTAAGCAAAGTTTGTTTAATTTCGTCATTCAGACAAAACCACGATAAATCCATTTTCCAGGCTTTACTGTCGCCGCGGGCCAAAGTCATTAAATTTTCTACCAAATTATTCATTTTCTTGGTTTCAAACTTAATATCGTTGACAACACGCATTGCAAAATCGCTATACTTGCTTTCTTGATCAGTACTGAGCGCTTCTGCAGCCATAGCGAGAACGGTCATAGGAGTACGCAATTCGTGAGAAGCATCGGCGACAAATTCTTTTTGTTGTTGAAAAGCTACCTTAATTGGTTCCAGATTCTTTCCTGCTAGATAATAACCGATGTAACCAGCAATTGCTAAAAATAATAAAATCAAAAGAAATATTATGCCGGCAGAAGTTAAAACTGCTTGATAATATACAGTTAAATTTCTGAACATATATAAAGTGCCAAGTATTTTACCATTTTCAATCAGTTCGCTGCGTGCCGCTATAAACAAGGCTCTCTCGCCATTATCATTAGTAAAAAGAAGAAAAGCAACATCATCGTCAGTCTCCGGCCATTCGCTCTTCTGGTCTAAAATATGCTTAGCATAAGGAGATTCTGTAAACTGGTCGATAACAGCCTTGCCATCCGGTGAAAGCATATAAGCAAAACCTTGCGCATCAGCAACATTCTGTGCTGTAACCGGCAGTTCTCTGTCCTCGACATATTCCTCGCCTTCATGACGAACCAGTTCAAGCATAATCTCTCTTTCTTCACTGGCAAAAGCCATCAGGACAACATAAAAACTGGCACTGGCAAAAGCAACCAGAAACAGACTGAAAATCAGCATATAGATTCCTGTTAATTTCTTGCGTAAGCGCTCAAACATGATTACCTCTCAATTTTGTAGCCCACACCACGAACAGTTTTAATTGTTTCTTTCGAAGTGATTTGTGCTATTTTCTTCCTTAAAAGCTTGATATGAGCGTCAAGATTATTAGTTGTTATGTCACCGTCAATACCCCAGACACGCTCCATCATCATTTCGCGCGGAATCACCTTATCTCTGTTGCGTAATAAAAGGTCAACAATTTTAAACTCCCGGGGGCTTAGCTGAATAGTGCCATTTCTGTTACCAAGAGTCTCGGCGCTTCTATTCAATTTAAAATCACCATAATCTATTTCTTCTTGCTGATAATGCTCAACACGTCTTGCTAAAGCCCTTATTCTGGCTACAAGTTCCGCAAATTCAAAAGGTTTTACCAAATAGTCATCAGCACCACTGTCTAAGCCTGTAACCTTATCTTCGACGCTGTCACGTGCTGTTAAAAGTAAGATTTTGCCCTGGTAGGTTTCTTCACGCAAACGCTGACACAACGCAACACCGCTCAAACCAGGCATCATCCAATCAAGTACCAACACATCATAATCATCGCTATATACTTTTTGGTAAGCCTCTTCCCCGTTTTCCACCCAAGCAACCTGAAAATCTGCCCGTCTTAACATGGTTGCCAGCAAGCTTCCAAGCTGCTTATCATCTTCTGCCAACAATATATTCAAAGCGGTTACCACCTTTATCCAGCTTTTGTCTTATCTTAACATTACCAATCGCAAAAAACAATAAACCCCATGGGATAATCCCATGGGGTTTAAACAGCAAAATTATCAGGCAGTTTCCTCTTCAGGATAAACATCCGGTAACGCTTTCTTTTCGGGAGCCAAAATTGCCGTCACAATGTACGTTATTACGCAAGCCACCCATTCGAGGTAAATAACATGAGGGAAGACACGAATTGCCGGAACTAATTGCCAAGCAATCAATAAAACAAGGCCTACAAGCATGGTATTGAAACCTGCTGCCTTGCAGGCATATTTTGGGAAGAACAAAGCTACTATTACAATGATGCTGAATGCGGCAGTCAGGCTAAGTCCCATCATAATAGTATTCAGAATACCGGAAACCATCATAGCCATGCCAACTGTTACAACACCAGAAATAATGACACTCCAGCGCATAACAGATAATTGCCTGCTTTCATCACAAGAAGGATTTATATAGCGCTTATAAATATCCTTTGAAAAAAGAGTACCGGCACTTAAAAGGAGATTGCATGCTGTAGATACATCAGCTGCCCACAAAGCAGCAAGAGTAATTCCGGCCAAAAGCGGCTGCAGCTCAACTATCGCCTGCGGCAGCGCAAGCGCGGCGTTAGCTGTCGGATAAGCCGCCTTAGCGCAAATTCCAAGCAAGGCAGACATAAAACCTACAGGAATCATCAATATGCCGCCCCAAACAAACCCTTTGCGAGCCGTCGCAGCATCTTTTGCGCCAAGAGAAATTTGAATAATACTTTGCAGAGAAAGATTAACGGTAACTAACACCACTATCCAGGACATTATACCTTTGATTCCAACACCTGCAACAGGATCAAACCATGGTATATTGGACGGCAGGTTCATTCCAAGACCGCTCAATCCGCCAACCTTTGTGAATTGTATTACTGTTGCAACAGCGATACCACCATAGATGAGAATAA
>JBOFWD010000045.1:0-1208 GCA_051653445.1 Acidaminococcaceae bacterium
ATGCTGTCATAACCCCGATCGCGGAAAACAAGCCTGCAGTAATATCACCTACAGAGGCGCCAACACGAGTTGGTTCTCCACCTTCCTGTCCGGTGATGCTCATGATACCGCCCATGCCTTGAACAATAACATCATATGCAGGGTCATATGCATAAGGGCCAGTATGTCCAAAACCAGTACAAGCAGAATAAATGATTTTAGGATTAATCTTTTTTAATTCTTCATAGCCAAGACCAAACTTTTCCATTGTTCCTGTTCTATAATTTTCTAATACAACATCAGCTTTTTTTACGAGCTCTTTAAAGATTTCCTGAGCTTCAGGCTTTTTAAGATTCAGTGTAATAGACTTTTTGCCACGATTAAGGCTCATAAAATATGTGCTTTCATTTTTTACAAAAGGACCAAATGCACGAGAATCGTCACCAGTACCCGGTGATTCAATTTTTATGACATCTGCGCCAAAATCTGCCAAAATCATGCCGGTATATGGACCAGCCAACACTCTTGTTAAGTCTAAAACCGTTACATTTTCTAAAGCTTTCATAAAATATCGCCTCCAGAAATATATTTATAATAAAATTATTATTACCTGATTGAAACAACACTGCATCTGCCCTATTTCAATTTCTACAACGCTTAAAGCAAATACTACCTTGAACATTTATAATTTTAACTCATTTCAGTTATAAGTCAATTCAAGCTTTTTTTATCTTTTGTGATAAAAAAAAGTTATATCTCATCGTGTGATATTGTATAATAATAACAAAAATAATAATTTAAGAGGTTTATCATGAACGAAAAAGATTGGAAAATCTTATCACTGCTTAAAGAAGAATTGAACATCAGCAGGGTTGCAAGACAACTGTATTTTTCCCAACCAGCTCTAAGTGCAAGAATTAAATTAATCGAAAAAGAATTAGGCTGCAAAATCATCGAAAGACACCGCACAGGAATTGCTTTTACTGAAATGGGCGAAACGGTTACTTCCTATGCAATTGATTCGCTAAAAAACTTTGAAAAATTAAAGGATAATCTGAATGACGCTTCCGGAGAATTAAGCGGCACTTTGAAGATTGGCTGTTCAAATTCAATAGGGGAGCTTTTTTTGCCAAAAGTATGTAAAAATTTCAAAATGTTATACCCTAAAATTGATTTAAATGTTATTTCGGTTTCCAATGATAATATATATAAGGATTTATTATCATCAA
>JBOFWD010000046.1:0-5923 GCA_051653445.1 Acidaminococcaceae bacterium
CAACGCCTAAATCAACCAGACAGCCTTCCAATGAGATGCCTTCACCATACATAATGTCAAATTCCGCTTGTCTGAACGGCGGCGCTATTTTATTTTTGACAACCTTAACTCTTGTGCGGCTGCCTATCATCTCATTACCATTTTTCAGGGTCTCTATCCGTCTTACATCAAGTCTGATAGTAGAATAAAATTTCAGTGCGCGGCCACCAGTTGTTGTTTCAGGGTTACCAAACATAACACCTACCTTTTCACGAATCTGGTTAATAAAAATCATCGCCGTTTTCGATCTTGATATAATGCCTGTCAATTTGCGCAGAGCCTGACTCATTAAACGTGCCTGTAAACCCACATGGGAATCCCCCATCTCGCCTTCAATTTCAGCGCGCGGAACCAAGGCTGCGACCGAATCTATTACAATAATATCAATTGCGCCGCTGCGCACAAGGGCATCGGCTATTTCCAGCGCCTGCTCACCATTATCAGGTTGCGAAATCAACAAATTATCTATATCAACGCCTAACTTACGTGCATATAAAGGGTCAAGAGCATGTTCAGCATCAATGAAAGCTGCATAACCACCAATTTTTTGGGCTTCAGCAATCATATGTAACGCAACTGTCGTCTTACCGGATGATTCAGGTCCATAAATTTCAGTGATACGTCCGCGCGGAATACCTCCCACGCCCAACGCAATATCAAGTGATAATGCTCCGGTTGGAATTGCTTCTATATTCATCTTGGCACCTGCTTCGCCAAGTTTCATAATCGAGCCCTTGCCGAAATCCTTCTCGATCTGCCTCATTGCAATCTCAAGAGCTTTAGTCTTATCCATATCCATATGATTACCCCCTATCTGAAAATATTATACAAACATTTGTTCGTTCAGTCAAGGGTGCTTTCCGAAATTTTATTTTTTGCAGCTCTTATGTCTTCGGCACTAAACTTATAAACCTCATTACAAAATTGACAATGAACTTCCGTTACTTCATCCTGTTCCATTTCACTTAATTCAGCCGAGCTAAGACCCGAAAACATTCCGGTTACTTTTTCTCTGCTGCACCGGCATTTAAAATCAACAGGCAGCTTCTCTTTTATGCTGATTTCAAGACCTTCCGCTATCTTCATAACAATTTTTTCAGGAGTATAACCTGCATTCAAGAGTTCTGTAACATATGGCATGGACATGACATTATTTTCCAGCTTGCTCAGCACATCGTCTTGACAGCCAGGCATTGCCTGAATAAACCAGCCACCTGCGGCCATCACTTTACCATCTTTATCCACCATTACCCCTAACGCAACACTTGCCGGCGTTTGTTCGGAAGTATATAAATAATTTGTAAGGTCAGAAGCAATTTCCCCATCAGTCAAATAACAGAATCCATTAAAAGGTTCTGAGTTTGTCAAAAATCTTGTCACAATGAGTTTGCCTTTACCTACCGCTGCGCCAACATCCAGCTTGCCATTTTTAAAAGGCAAGAAAACATCCGGATTTTCAACATAGCCGCGAACATGTGTTCCCTCTGCATCGGCAACAACATCTCCCAAAGGACCATCACCGGAAAATCTTAATGTTACGCGCTCGTTATCTTTCATCGTTGCAGCGAAAAGCAGGGCACCGCTCATGGCTCTGCCTAAAGCCGCAATGCTTAAGTGAGAGCATTTATGGCGTTCATTCGCTTTCTGAACCAAACCAGTGGTTACAAGTGCATATATGCGCACACCTTCTGCTGTTGCTTTAATTAAATAATCTTCCATCAGTGTTCTCCGTTATATATTTTTTAACAAATCAGCCATTTCGATAGCTGCCATTGCCGCATCAACGCCCTTGTTTCCTGCTTTGGTTCCTGCGCGCTCTACTGCCTGCTCTATGTTCTCAGTTGTCAAAACGCCAAAAGATATCGGTATTTCGTATTGTAGGCTAACATTAGCAATGCCTTTGGAAACTTCGGCACAAACATAATCAAAATGAGGCGTCGCGCCACGTATAACGGCACCAAGACAAATGATTGCGTCATATTTGCCGGCGGCGGCCATTTTTTTAGCAACAAGCGGAATTTCAAAAGCACCGGGTACCCAGGCAACAGTTATGTCATCACTGTCTGCGCCGTGGCGAACCAGACAATCAATTGATCCAGACAATAACTTTGAACTAATAAATTCATTAAACCTTCCAACAACAATACCAAATTTTAAATTATCGGCTTTTAATTGACCTTCTAATGTTTTCATTTCAATTCCTCCATTTTTACGTTTATTTTAAAACATGACCCATTTTTTCTTCCTTACAGGCAAGATAATCATGATTATATCGGTTGTCCTTGATTACTATAGGCACTCTTTCAGTAACAGTAATACCGTAACCGGAAAGACCGACTCGTTTCGCAGGATTATTTGTTATCAGCCTGATGCTTGTCAAACCTAAATCAGAAAGGATTTGGGCTCCGATTCCATAATCACGCAAATCTGCGGGGAAGCCTAATTCGAGATTGGCTTCAACGGTATCATATCCTTGATCCTGCAAAGCATAGGCTCTGATTTTATTGGCTAGACCAATTCCTCTGCCTTCCTGGCGCATATAAAGAACCACTCCCTGCCCTTCTGCTTCTATCATGCGCATCGCATTGGCAAGCTGATCACCGCAGTCACACCGCATGGAACCAAAGGCATCACCAGTCAGGCACTCGGAATGCACCCTCACTAAAACGTTCTCTTTGCCAGCCACATCGCCTTTTACGATAGCAGCATGACAAAGGTCGTCCAGATCATTTTCGTAAGCTATAAGCTTAAATTGGCCGTATTTGCTTGGCAGTTTCGCTTCAGCAGCTCGGTGCACCATCTTTTCATTTGCTTTACGATAAGCAACCAGAGCAGCTACCGTTATAAATGTCAGGTTATGCTCTTTGGCAAATTCCATTAATTCCGGCGTTCTTGCCATAGTGCCATCGTCGCTCATAATTTCACAGCAGATACCAACCGGCTTGAGGCCTGCAAGCATACACAGGTCTGTCGTCGTTTCCGTGTGTCCAATTCGTCTTAAGACACCGCCTTCACGCGAACGCAAAGGAAACACATGACCTGGCCGACGGAAATCTTTCGCACTGGCGCCCTCTTCAGTTACCTTTTTAATAGTCAAAGCCCTCTCATAAGCAGAAATGCCAGTCGTAGTATCTACGTGGTCAATAGTAACAGAAAACGCAGTTTCATGATTATCCGTATTTTGCGCGACCATCGCTCCAAATTGCAGCTTATCCATTATTTCCGGTGATGCCGGCATACAAATCAACCCTCGTGCAAATTTGGCCATAAAATTTATCGCTTCCGGCGTTACTTTTTCTGCAGCCATAATCAGGTCGCCTTCGTTTTCACGATCTTCGTCGTCTGTGACTAAAACCATCTTTCCATTCTTTATGTCCTCAATGGCTTGTTCTATTGTATCAAATTTAAATTTTTCGTTCATCTTGATCCCCCTATATGAATCCATTTTCAAATAATGTTTTTTTACTCATCGGAGAAGAATTGCCCTTACGACTTTGCAAATTCAACATTCTTTCCACATACTTACCAATTATATCGGTTTCAATATTCACACTTTCACCAATCTTTTTAAAGCCCAATGTCGTTTCTTTGGCAGTATGAGGTATCAGTGAAACCGTAAAACTATCATCAGTGACTTCAGTTACCGTAAGGCTTATTCCGTCTACTGCGATTGATCCTTTTTTTAATATATATTTTACCAGTTCAGTCGGAACACTGATTGTCACAAGCATCGCAATATCTTCTTTTTTCATTTTGATAATCTTGCCGATGCCTTCAACATGACCGCTTACGATATGTCCATCAAGACCATCCTGCAGCCTAAGTGTCTTTTCCAAGTTTACCTTGTCACCGCTTCTCATTGTACCTATTGTAGATATTCTTACTGTCTCCGGCATGACATCAACGGTAAAATTAAGATTATTAAAAGCAACTACAGTCAGGCAGGCACCATTTACCGCAACACTTTCACCAATACTAAGTGTTTTTGGTATTTTTTCCGCTTCAATCGTTAACTGATATGATTCGATTCCCCTTTTCATTGCTTTGACAGTGCCGAGTTCAGCTATAAGTCCCGTAAACATTATGTCACTCCTTTGCCGTACAGCCCGTAATCAAAAAATCTTTTCCCAAAACCATTGTTTCAACTCTATCAAGTTGTAACCCATCAGCAATTTTCGTGCAGCCTATGCCACCTACCGGAGATAAAGCCTTTATTCCTCCTACGATTTTGGGTGCAATAAAAGCATAAACACGATTCACAAAACCTTCATCAATGAAATTGCCATGAACGGCTCCGCCGCCTTCAACTAAAATACTGGTTATTTTGCGTTCACTCAACTCATCTAAAAGTAATTTCAGATTAATCTTATCATCAGCTGCTTGAAACTGCAAAACTTCTACGTTTTTAAGATTAACACGTTCTGTTAAACGTTCCGGTAAAACATTCTTGCCAGCAACTATAATGGTTTGAGCTTCGCCATCAGACAGGACCTTTGCACTAGTCGGTATTTCGAGCCTTGCATCCAGTACTATCCGAAGAGGATTTTTTCCTTTAACAAGTCTGCAGGTCAAAGAAGGATCATCTGCAAGCACTGTTCCTTTCCCTACCAAAATAGCGTCATAAATGCTGCGCAAATAATGAGCATGTTTTCTTGCTTCTTCTCCAGTAATCCACTTAGAATCTCCAGTACCTGTTGCTATCTTGCCATCCAGCGTCATCGCATACTTAAGCGCAACAAAAGGCCTATTTTGGGTTATCCAATGTAAAAAAACCTCATTAATTTCGGCTGCTTCTTTAGCTAAAACACCTATATCTACTTCAATACCTTCTTCTCGCATCCTTTTTATCCCATTGCCGGCTACCTTTGGATTCGGGTCACCTATCGCAACCACGACTCTTTTGACTCCTGCAGCTATCAATGCCTCGCAGCAGGGGCCAGTCCTTCCATAGTGCGAACACGGCTCCAATGTTACATAAGCGGTTGTCCCACGTGCTTTTTCACCTGCTTGAGTCAAGGCGTTAATTTCTGCATGAGCCTCGCCGGCTTTACGATGCCAGCCTTCGCCAACAATATTGCCATCACCGTCTACCAGCACAGCTCCAACCAGTGGATTAGGGCTTGTCGTTCCAGTGCCTTTACGAGCAAGGGCAATAGCACGCTGCATCCATTTTTTATCATCCATAAAATTACCGCCTTTCAAAAAAAGAAAAACCATACACTGAACCCTTGGCTCGGTCGTATGGTTTTAATACATATCCATATGCCTTTTCACATCCAGACTATACTGTCGGTTTCGGAGTTGCGCCGAATCATGCTGTTGCCAGCTCGCGGACTATACCGCCGGTAGGGAATCGCACCCTGCCCCAAAGGCTTACTTATTAAGTTATACGAATAATATACCACTCATAGTCGCTGAATGCAATTATTTTTTCAAAGCAGCAATTGCAGCAGCGCAATCATCGGCACCGTAAACATATGATCCAGCTACAATAACGTCAGCGCCCGCATCCCGGACTTGCTTAGATATGATTTCGTTAACACCACCGTCAACCTGAATAAGCGTATCAAAGCCGCCAGCATTTATCATCTGTCTAAGTCTTTGAATTTTTACCAGACAGGTAGGAATGAATTTTTGGCCACCAAAGCCTGGATTTACCGACATTATAAGAACCATATCTACATAAGGTAAAATTTCTTCAATAGTACTCAATGATGTTGCAGGATTTAACGCTACACCTGCTTTAATCCCTTTTTCCTTGATGGCTTGAACAAGGCGATGCAAATGATTGGTTGCTTCAACATGCACTACTATCATGTCTGCGCCGGCCTTGGCAAAATCATCAATATAATTTTCCGGATTATTTACCATTAAATGACAATCG
>JBOFWD010000047.1:0-5400 GCA_051653445.1 Acidaminococcaceae bacterium
CATGGCGCCCTGTGCTTTAATCATGCCGGCAGTAATCGGTTCGCCCGCATAGCTGTAAGCCACTATGATTTTTCCAAGACGTTCTTTCAAATCTTTCAAGCTGCTGGCCAAGCATAAGATGGCCATTACTTCAGACGCAACCGTGATGTCGAAACCATCCTGGCGCGGCACACCGTGTGCCTTGCCGCCTAGTCCCACAACAATATTACGCAGTTCGCGGTCATTCATGTCTACCACACGTTTCCACACAATCCTGCGCGGATCTATATTCAGCAGATTTCCTTGTTGGATATGGTTGTCGAGCATAGCTGCCAACAACATATGAGCCGAAGTAATCGCATGAAAGTCACCTGTAAAATGCAGATTGATATCTTCCATCGGCACGACCTGCGAATAACCGCCGCCGGCTGCGCCACCCTTGACGCCCATACAAGGTCCGAGCGATGGTTCGCGCAGAGCAACAATGACGTCTTTGCCAATTTTCGCGAGTCCTTGTGCCAAACCGACGGTTGTCGTTGATTTTCCTTCTCCGGCAGGAGTTGGCGTGATCGCTGTAACCAAAATTAATTTTCCGGCTTTTTTTGTTTCTAAGGCGCGAATAAGATCCATGGAAAGTTTGGCCTTATAGCGTCCGTACATTTCAATGTCATTCTCAGCTATGCCAAGTTTTTTTGCCACTTCGCTGATGGGGAGCATTTTTGCCTGTTGTGCAATTTCAATATCAGTTAACATAGATATCCTCCTTAAATTCCGGGGCCAGCCCAAAAATCATCCTATACGAAAAAAACCGACAATCCGGGCTCATTTTGCCCAGACGGTCGGCTTAATACCGGTCATACTCCATGTGGTTATCCACTTCCGTCAGTTATATGACCCCTATGAATTTGATTATACCTTGCGCACTTTTCTTTGTCAACGCAAACGAATGCTGAACTTTATGAGCATACCAGGACCAAGATGTCTCGGCTACGCTCGACATGACACTACGTAATAACCGATAACTTCAGTAAATGGTTGAAGAAGTGAAGGGCTTGCTGCACATCAGCTACCGACTGCTTGCAAGCGAATAGCTGCGTGTGGAATGTTGTTCAAACAGAATTGTTTAGAACAAACAAAGAGGCAAGAATTAAAGAAGTGACGGGACTCATATACATCAGCGTTCGGCCGAATTTACTGCGGCCGTTTAACGCGTGTGGAATGGTCCAAAGGAACTCTTTAATCCTTGCCGATATACCATTTTCTATGCATCCTGGTTCATTGCTATTCGAACCAGACTTCCACTACGGAATCCGGCGCAAGAATTGTACCCGGCGGCACAGATTGCTTCTTCGCGATGCCGCTGCCATAAGGTATCAGTACCAATCTGCCCTGCTGAATAAGCTCAGCAACCTGTTTGAAATTCAGTCCGGCAAAATTAGGTATTTTCGCCTTACCATCCGGCATAATCTGCACTTGCGGAAGCTTTTCTATTCCTTTATAGTTTTCCGGCCTTTTTAAGGTATCAAGAGAAGGAAGGCCCGTTGCATTACTTGGCTGTATTCCCTGTGCCGCAAGTATCTGCTGCAATGTATCCCTAAAAACAGGTGCCGATACCTGGGAGCCGTAAAAAACCCCCTGTGGCGAGTCCAGCATAATCAGCATTGCATATTGGGGATTATCGCTCGGCACGAACCCGACAAAGGATGCTATGTAAAGGCCGGCTGCGTAACCGCCCTGTTCGCTGAGCTTTTCTGCCGTCCCGGTCTTGCCGGCAATCCTGTAGCCCTGAATCCTCGCCGTCTTGCCGCCACCATCAGAAACAACCTGTTCCATCATATAGCGCATTTGTTCAGCAACATCCTCCGTGACAACCCTTCGTATTAC
This sequence comes from Acidaminococcaceae bacterium, assembly GCA_051653445.1. Classification (GTDB taxonomy): domain Bacteria; phylum Bacillota; class Negativicutes; order Acidaminococcales; family Acidaminococcaceae; genus RZYP01. The sequence continues at coordinate 1,864 of JBOFWD010000047.1, forward strand.
TTGCTTTTTACCTTCTACTAAAACCTTTCCTTCAGGTGTCACCACCTTTTGGACTATATAAGGTTTGACCAGTTCCCCGCCATTGGCAATGGCGCAGATTGCCCGGAGCATCTGCAGCGGTGATACAGCAATACCTTGCCCGATACCCATAGTGGCAATATCAGGCAAACGCATCTCATCAGGATCATAGAGAATACCATCTTCTTCACCCGGCAATTCTATGCCGGTCGCTGTACCGAACCCAAATTTCTTTGTGTAATCGGTCAAACGTTTAGCACCTAATTTCATACCGAGATCAGCCATACCGGTATTAACGGAGAATTTAATAATATCGGTAAAAGTAATTGCACCCAAAGCGCCGCTGTCCCAATTGCGAATAGTACGGTCAGCAACGTTGAAGGCACCAGCATCATAAAATGGTGTATCCGGTGCAACCAGCCGTTCCGCTAAACCCGCACATCCGACTATAGGTTTAAAAACAGAGCCAGGTTCATAAATAATGGAAATAGCCCTGTTGGTCAACGCATTTACAGGGAATTCGCTGAATTTATTGGGGTCGAAGGTTGGCCTGCTTGCCATGCCCAGTATTTCACCCGTATGCGGATCCATCAAAATAACAGCCGCACTTTTGGCATGTGTTTTAGCAATGGCATCATCCAAACCTTTTTCCAACACATACTGCATCTTGCTGTCAATCGTCAGATAAACGGTTGGCATTTGTGGCGGTGCCGCACTGTTAAAACCGCTAGCTCCAATCTTACGTCCAAGCGCGTCTAAAATTTCACTGCGATGTGTTTCCGCCCCTTTGATAACAGAATCCAGCGCCCATTCTATGCCGCTCAGGCCATTGTCGTCAACGCCGACAAAGCCAAGGACATGAGCTGCCATCGTATTCTTCGTATAATAACGCTTGCTTTCCTCCAGAAAATGCAGCCCTGAAAGCTTATTGTCTTTGATTATTTGCCTAACCGCATCAGCGTCCTCTGGTTCCATCGCTCTTTTAATCCAAAGGAAACGCCCACCGCTGCTGAAATCGCTATACAATTCATCTGCTTTGATTTTCAGCACCGGAGCCAAAAGATCAGCTGCCAAACGACGGGGATCACGCTGTGGCTTTTGTCCGCGCGGCCACATTTCCGGATTATCCTCCATTTCCTTCGGATCAACATAGAGGGATTTGCTCATAATACTAATCGCTAATTCTTCACCATTACGGTCAAGAATACTGCCTCTGGGCGAATAAATCTTTTCATCTCCGGCCGTTTGCTGCATCGCCCGTTTGGCGAGCTCTTCGCCGCTGATAATCTGCAGCCAGAATAAACGCACAACTACGGAGACAAAGGCAAAAAGAATCAGACACCCAATCCAGCCCGAACGTTTTTTGCCTGCATTAAGGCCAAAATGTCTGCTCAACGCTGCCACCTCCTAGAGAAAGTGCGCTTGCCGGCAAGCTCCTGCTTGCGTTTTTCAAAAACAGCAGCTACTTCCTGCTGTGATTCTTCCTGTTTAGCTTCCTCGCGATAAACAGCAATCACAATGCCGATAGCAGCCAAGTTGACAATCAAAGCTGTGCCGCCGTAACTGATAAAAGAAAGCGGGACTCCGATAACCGGCAAAATACCCGATACCATAGCCATGTTGGCAACTGCCTGTCCGACCACCAGAAAATTAATACCCGTAACAAGCAAAAAACCTTTTTCATTTTTCGCATTAAGCGCGATTTGGTGGATAGCCGCAGCCAAAATCAAGAAAAGCGCAATTAAAAGCACGCCGCCAATAAAACCCCATTCCTGACAAAAAATAGCAAAAGCAAAGTCCGTATGAGCTTCCGGCAAATAAAAAAACTTTCCGGAACCCATGCCAAATGGCTTGCCGACAAGACCGCCGCTGCCAATCGACATCAATGACTGTACGACCTGATAGCCGGTATTTCCTGCATCCTGCCAGGGGTCCAGCCAAATTTTGACGCGAGCAAAACGATAAGGTGCAATTATAATCAAACCGATAACACCTAAAAAGCCTGTGCCAAGAAGCCCTAATATTTCAATTTTGGGTAGACCTGCAACTATATAAAGACCTATCATCAAGGCAAATATTATCGCCGCGGTGCCCATATCAGGCTGCACTAAAACCAGCGCTGCAAAAACCGCTGCCTGCAAAAACGGCACGTACATCCCTTTGGCAAACAAAGAAACTGCTTTGCCTCTCCGCAGATATTCGCCAAGTGAGCCGGCACCCAAAATAATTATTGACAGCTTAACCATCTCTGAAGGCTGAATGCTCTGCCCACCAATATAAAGCCAGCGCTGTGCGCCCTTCGTCGTTACACCAAAGGCATCAACGCAAATCAACATAATGAAGAAAATCGCGTACCAGATTTGCCTGTGCTGTAACCAAAACCTGTAAGGAATCTTCCATCCAATAATGCCCATCATGACAAGGCCGATTACAGCCGCACCGGCATAACGATACAAATAAAAATAGCCATTACCGAACATATCCTTGGCTTCAACAAAGCTGGCACTGAAAACATTAATGCAGCCAAGCGCCATTAACAAAAAAGTTAAAACAAGGATGGCATCCTTAGGATTATCCCAGATTAGAAAACGCTTGCGCATACCCTCACCCCATATATTTTTAAAAAACTACCTCGCAGAAACAAATCGGATTGCCCAACGCGCTGAACTTTCTTTCATATTCAGTCATCACGGGATTACTATAATCTGAATGATGCAGATCATAGCTTACGGCAATTATTTCCAGTCCGAATTCTTTGAATTCCTCCAAGGAAAAATCAAATAAGGCCCTGTTATCAGTTTTAAAGCGCAAATGCCCACCCTCACCTAAAAGCTTCTTATAAATAGCTAAAAAACCATGATGGGTAAGCCTTCTGGCGGCATGTCTGGCTTTGGGCCACGGATCACTGAAATTCAGATATAATTCCTTGATTTCCCCCGGCTCAAACCACTCTTCCAGATAGGCAGCATTGCCGCAGATAATTTTAACATTATTCCTGCCCGCTTCTTTAGCCATTTTCGCAGGATAATAACAAATGTCTTTTTGTGTTTCTACTCCTATATAAGCCTTATCAGGATTAAGCTCTGCCATCCCGTTAATAAAGGCACCCTTGCCACAACCAATTTCAAGCGCGAGTGGCTTACCGGGGAACATCGCCTGCCAATGTCCCTTATGCGCTTCAATCTCATCAAGAATCACATATTCATCTTTTAATTCCATGATGGCGTCACTTATCCATGCTTTTTTCCTGAGTCTCATTACAAACCACCTTTTAAACAATCTTGCTTTTCGTTTAAGACAAAAAGCCTTGCCATTTCATTATATAACAAATACCTGCAAAAAAGAATTCGAAAGAGCCAGCTTGCTGTTAGTTTTTTGCAGCCTTATTGTTGGCAGCAGCTGCTGCCATAACCAAAATATACACAATTTAAGACGTGCAGACTTCCAACAGCTGAAACTTCATAAAAATGCACAGCAGAGCTTTTAATTCTGCTGTGCATTTTGTTCTCACTTAACAAC
>JBOFWD010000048.1:0-18355 GCA_051653445.1 Acidaminococcaceae bacterium
TGAAGGAAAGATACGAAGTGCACCATGGAGTGAGAATCAAAGATGCCGCGCTTGTGGCAGCTGCTGTTTTGTCTAACCGTTATATTAACGACAGATTTCTGCCTGATAAAGCAATCGACTTGGTTGATGAAGCCTCTGCCCGTCTGCGTACAGAGATAGATTCACTGCCGGCTGAACTGGATGAAAGCAAACGTCGTATTTTGCAGTTGGAAATAGAGGCTCAGGCTCTTAGCAAAGAAACCGATCAGCAGTCGAAGGAAAGAATGAAGAGACTGGAAGAAGAACTGGCAGAGCTCAAAAAAGCCAATGAGGAACTTACTGCTCGTTGGGACCGCGAAAAAGCTGGTATTGCCAAGGTTCGTGAAGTTAAACGCGAGATTGATGAAGTGAAACAAGAAATGGAAACAGCAGAACGTGATTATAATCTTAACAAGCTGGCCGAACTTAAATATGGCAGGCTGCCTGATCTGGAAAAGAAACTGGCAGAACTGGAAGGTGCTAAAGCTGGCAACGAGGGTGAAGTTCTGTTAAAAGAAGAAGTGGACGAGGATGACATATCTAAGGTGGTCAGTACCTGGACAGGCATTCCTGTACAAAGGATGGTTGAAGGTGAACGCGACAAGCTTGTGCATCTGGAAGAAATTTTGCACAAACGCGTTGTTGGACAGGATGAAGCCATTAAGGCGGTCAGCGAAGCGGTTGTACGTGCGCGTGCCGGTATCAAGGATCCTTCGAGACCAATCGGTTCCTTCATCTTCCTGGGACCGACGGGTGTTGGTAAGACAGAACTGGCCAAGGCTTTGGCTGAAGTTCTCTTCGACGACGAACGCAATATGGTACGTATTGATATGAGTGAATACATGGAGAAACATACTGTATCCCGCCTGATCGGCGCACCTCCGGGCTATGTAGGATATGAGGAAGGCGGTCAGCTGACTGAAGCTGTCAGACGTCATCCGTATGCGGTAATCCTGCTGGACGAAATCGAAAAAGCGCATGCCGACGTTTTCAATGTGCTGCTGCAGGTGCTTGATGATGGGCGCCTGACGGATGGACAAGGCCGCAATGTTGACTTTAAAAATACGTTGATTATTATGACCAGTAACCTTGGCTCGGCGGAGATTCTCAAGAAACAGGGACAAGTTTCCCGTGAAGAAATCCAAAATCTCCTGATGAATTTCTTCCGTCCGGAATTTCTCAATCGTGTTGATGATATCGTGGTCTTCCATGCGCTTGCTCAAGGACAGATCAAGGACATCGTCAGATTGGTTCTCGATGAGCTTGGCGAGCGCTTGAATAGGCAATTGGAACTAAAGCTTTCTTACACGGATGAAGCGGTTGATTATTTGGCCGCAGCTGGTTTCGACATAGCCTTTGGTGCAAGACCTTTGAAAAGGCTGATTGTTCATAGCGTGGAAACTATTCTTGGCAAGAAAATCGTTGCCGGTGAGATTAAAAATGGTGAAAGCGTAAAAGTTATTTTAAAGAATGCTAAGATAGATTTGGAAAAGCAAAATTAATTTTAGGGGGACCGGTTCATTGCAACCGGTCCCTTTTGCAGTTATAATGAGGATAGATGAGGATTTCCATTTGAGGAGGGAAAGTCATGGTGAAAAGAATAGTAATTATCGGCGGAGTTGCAGCGGGTATGAAAACAGCTTCCAGGCTGCGCAGGAGAGACAAGGATGCAGAAATCATTGTTTTGGAGCGAGGCGGTGAAGTGAGTTACGGTGCCTGCGGCTTTCCGTATTATATAGGCGGCGACGTCAAAGCCTTTGGCTGTTTTACTAATGGCCCGCAAGGAATACGCGACGCTGCTTTTTTCAAAGATGTTAAAGGAGTCGAAGTGCTGGTCAGACATGAAGCAACTGCCGTCAATCGCAGTGAACATACTGTGACCTATTTGAACCGGGATACTGGTGAAACTAAAGTCTTGCCTTATGATAAACTGGTGCTGGCGACAGGTTCGACCCCTGTAAAATTAGCTGTTCCCGGTGCGGGGCTTCCAGGTGTGCATAATTTCTGGTTTCCGTGGGACGTGCATGCCGTAAAAAAAGATATGACTGAAAATAAAGTCACCGATGTTGTAATCGTAGGTGCTGGTCTTGTTGGCATGGAGCTTGCGGAAGCTTTTCACAAACAGGGTCTGACTGTCAGTATTGTGGAAATGCAGGATAGGATTTTGCCACAGATGCTTGATAAAGAAATGGCTGATTTATTGCAGAAGCCGGTATTGAAAGCAGGCATTAATCTTTATCTGAATGAAAAAACAATGGCAATAGAAGGAGTAGACAAGGTTACTGCAGTTAAAACAGACAAACGTGTTATTCCCGCGCAGATGGTTATTGTTGCTGTAGGCGTCAGACCTAACGTCGAGCTTGCCCGTGATGCCGGTCTTGCGATTGGGCCAAGCGGAAGTATTGCTGTCAACGAATATCTCGAGACAAGTGATCCTGACATTTATGCCGGCGGCGATTGTGCGGAGAACACTAATATTATCAGCAAAGCCAAATTATTTACGCCGATGGGCTCTACGGCCAACAAACATGGTCGTGTTATTGCCGATAATATTGCCGGTGAGAAAATTAAATATCCCGGAATTCTAAACACCGGTATCTGTCAGGTTTTGAATTGGCAGGCAGGCAGCACAGGTTTGAATGAAATTACTGCTCAGAAAGCCGGCATTGAGTTCGAAACCGTTGTAGTGCCAGGTTTTGACCGTCTAGGTTATATGCCTGGCGCCAACCGCTTAATTTTGAAACTAATGGCCGAAGTAGGTACGCATAGGGTAATTGGTGCGCAGGCTGTTGGTACCGGCGGCGTCGATAAACGCATTGATGCTATTGCAACGGCAATGGCTTTTGGGGCCAAAGTCGAAGATCTCAGCAACATTGACTATGGCTATGCTCCGCCATTTAATGGCCCGATAGACAATGTCTCAACTGCTGCCAATGTGTTGTTGAATAAACTTGCAGGATATTTACGCAGCGTAAATCCAAAGGAATTCCAAAAAATTAAAGGCGACCCGGCCTATACACTGGTTGATGTAAGAACTCCGGGCGAATATGTGGCTAACAGAATTGCAGGTTGTGCCAATATAGTGAATTTGCCTTTGGGTAACCTGCGTGATGACGCTGAAAAAGTATTTACTGATAAAAAGGCGAAGCTGATTTGTTCTTGCCAGATTGATCTGCGTGGTTATGAGGCAGAAACGATCATGAGGGCTCTTGGTTATGAGAATGTACAAAGCTTGGAGGGTGGCATGAGCGGTTGGCCATACGAGACAGAAGGTGACCACCCGCAATAAGTTCACAAAAATGTCATAAAATATCATGAAAACTAGTTGCCGTCAGATGGACTCCGGTGCTATCTGCGGCAACTTTTTATTTTCCTTGTAAACCCTGTACAAATGGGCGTATCAGGCAATTTCAATGTTGTTTTTTCTCAAAAAATGCCCTTGTCAGATGGACAGAAAGAGAAATGAGTAAAGTGACTGGCTAGGCAGGTATTTGTAAAAAAAAAGAGAATAATAGAAAACGGGTAGTTTTGTTGTAAAACAAACGCAGGCAAACAAGGGAATGATAAAAGTGATTATTGGTATTGGATGCGATCTTGTAGAAGTCGCAAGAATAAAGAAGGCAATAGAAAATCCTCGTTTTATCCAAAAGGTCTATACACAGGCAGAAATTGATTATTGTCTGTCACGAGGCAAACAGCAAACTATGAGTTTCGCCGCCCGCTTTGCTGCCAAGGAGGCTGTGGCCAAAGCGCTTGGCAGCGGTTTTCGCAGCGCAAGCATGCGGGACGTGGAAATAACAAACGACGAGTTAGGCAAACCGACCATAAAGCTTACCGGTAATTTCGAGATACGGGCTAGGGAATTGGGATGCAAGTATTTTCATGTTTCACTAAGCCATACTAAGGGGTACGGTTTAGCTCAAGTTATTCTGGAGGGAGATAAGATATGAAATTATTTTTAGCTGAAGAGATGAAAGAGATAGATAACGCAGTTACCAGGGAATTTGGTTTGCCTGGGCTGCTTTTAATGGAAAATGCCGGTCGGGATGTGGCAGCTACGGCAGAAAGCATACTTGAAGATTGCCATGGTAAGAGAATAGTTGTCTTTGCCGGTAAGGGAAATAACGCCGGCGATGGTTTTGCGGCAGCGAGAACTTTGCTGAACAGGGGCGCCCAGGTTACAGTGATTTTGCTTGCGGATATGAATTCTTACAGCGGTGACGCATTTATTCAGCTGGAAGTGCTTAGAAAATGTAATCCGTTTATTTTTAACTTAAATAACGAGCAGGATTGGGACAAAGCGAAAATTGCCGGTGAATTGGCAGATCTTGTTATAGACGGGTTGCTAGGTACAGGCTTTCATGGCGAATTGAACGCTGATTTTGCACGCGCAGTAGAACTTATTAATAGTGTGGCTGCGCCTGTGTTAGCTATTGATATTCCAAGTGGGGTTGAACCTGATACTGGCAAAGTAGCGCGAATAGCTGTCAAGGCGGATGTTACAGTAACGATTGCTATGCCAAAACCTGGTTTGTATTTGTATCCGGGAGCTGAATATGCCGGCGAAATCATGGTGGCCGAAATCGGCATTCCAGAGGTTCTGCTTGCGGAGGCTGATAGCAAAAATGAGCTGGTAACGCGGAGTCTGGCCAAAACCAAGTTGCCTTTCAGACAGGGAAATGCTCATAAAGGAATGGCGGGACGTGTTGCAGTTCTGGCAGGTTCGCCTGGATTTACAGGAGCGGCGGCTCTTTGTAGTTTCGCGGCTGTGAAAGCAGGGGCCGGTCTGGTAACGCTGCTCACTCCTTTGAGTTCGCAAAACATATTGGCAGCAAAGTTAAATGAAGTAATGGTACAAGGCTTGATTGAACGCTTGCCGGGCGTGTTGGGCGGCGGCGCTGTTGGTGATGTCAGACATTGGCTGGAAAAAAGCGATGTTTTAGCAGTTGGGCCAGGTCTTGGCACTTCAGAAGCGACCAAAGAGGTTATAAGGGATATTTTGCAGGGGTGCGGCAAACCAGTAGTAATTGATGCTGATGCTTTGACGGCTTTGGTTGAAAATACGGAAATTTTGCTGAGGATGAAGTGCCCAAAAATCATTACTCCGCATCCGGCAGAAATGGCAAGACTTATTGGGGCTGAGACTGCTGACGTAGATGCCGATCGGCTTGCTGTTGCTTCATTATATGCTGTTGAATGGCAGACTGTCGTAGTATTGAAAGGGGCGCCTACAGTAGTTGCTGCTCCTGACGGTTCTGTCTACATTAATACTACCGGTAACGAAGGTATGGCAACCGGAGGTTGCGGAGATGTTTTGACAGGAATAATCGCGGCTTTGCTTGGTCAGGGACTTTCTGCTGCCGATGCGGCGGTGCTGGGTGTATATCTTCATGGTTTAGCTGCCGATTTTGTTGCTGAAAACGGTAAAATAGGTTTGGCTGCCGGTCAGATCAGTGAATTTTTGCCTCGTGCAAGACAAATGGTGGAGGAAGAATGATGAAAATAGAGGTAATAATTGACAGATTCGAAGGGGGAAAAGCAGTACTCCTTTATGGCGAAGATGGCAAGGCTATTAATTGGCCACGAGAATTATTACCGGCAGGACTGCAGGAAGGTGACGTTCTTTCTATAAGTTTGCAGAAGAATAATAAAGCAACAGAAAAAGCTCTTAAACAGACGGAAAATCTTTTGCGTGAATTGCTACAGCAATGATTTATTTACAAAAAAAAAGACCGGTGTTAAAATTCAGGTACAAAAAGTTTGAAAAGAGGTGAGTCCAAATTGCTGAACAGGCTTTTGGTTCTTTTGATGTTTTTATTTAGCTTTACTTTTAATATGGCGGCAGAAGCCTCGGGAACAGAAATTACTGCCCTACATTGGGGGGTAAGCAAGGAAAATGTTTTCCGCGTTGTTTTGGACTGCACTGGCCCCACAGATGCGCAGGCAGTTCTTGATGATGATGCGCTGAAGATTTCTGTAGGAGGCGGATTGAAACCTTATGTTTCGAAGGCTTATAAAGTTAAGAGCGATACTGTGGAGAATGTAGAGTTGCAGCCTACAGGAGAAAAAACAGTATTGCAGCTGCCTTTGACACGTAAGCTGGCAAACAGCGATTATAAAATTTTTGTCTTGAAGAAAGACCCCGTCACGAAGAGGCCTGACAGAATTGTTATTGATATTGGCAACGGCAGTACAAATTTCAAACCAGCAGCAGTAATTCCAGAGATGCCGGCGAAGCCAAATTTTGCAACCGGTGGCGGTATTAAGGGGAAAATGATTACGCTTGATCCCGGTCACGGCGGCACTGATCCGGGAGCGATTGGCAAGCAGGGAACCAAAGAAAAGGATGTTACTTTAAAAATTGCTATGAAGGTCCGCGATTATCTGCTGGATAAGGGTGCCAGAATATCAATGACGCGTACCAATGACAAAGATGTTTACGGACCGGATGCTACTGACGCCCAGGAACTGCAAGCTCGTGTTGATGTTGCTCAGGCTAATGCTGCAGACTTGTTTGTCAGCATACACTGCAATGCTTCTATAAGTCCTACTGTAGGAGGAATTTCCACCTATTTCTTTCCTAAAACAGATTACGACAAAATTGCGGCCTCAGCTATTCAGGAAGATTTAACCAAAAAATTCGGGCTTGATGATTTAGGTGTGCGTCAAGCTAACTTCTATGTTAATAAAAGAAGCAGCATGCCAACGGTTTTGATTGAGACGGCTTTTATCAGCAACCAAAAGGAAGAAAAACTTCTTCGCAGTAACTGGTTCCAAAACAAAATGGCGAAAGCGATTGCCGACGGGATAGAAGATTATTTTTCAGCAACCGGGGGTGATCAATAATGAAATGGCATAAATTGTTTTTGGCACCGCTTTTAATATTATGTTTCTTGGCGAGCGGTTGTACGGCACCGAAACAGGAGGAAAAACCTGCTGCAAAGCCGATGGTTAAAGAACAAAGTTTTGTGGTTTATAGGTTTGCAGCTGAGGGACAAGGCTATCTGGTGCCGGAAAAGCACACAATCAAAGATAACGGCAAATCGCCTGCGGAAAATGCTTTGCGAACTTTGGTCGAAACCAAACCGCAGGACAGCAAGCTGGTCAACGTTCTCCCTGTGGATACCAAGGTTCTTGGTTTGAGCATTAAGGATGGTGTTGCTACAGCTGACTTCAGCAAAGATATCAAAAAACTGAGTGGTGGTTCTTATAATGAATTAATGGCTACAGGGGCTATTGTCAATACTTTGACGGAATTTCCGGAAATTAAAAAAGTAAGAATACTTGTGGAAGGAAAAACTGTAGTAAGCCTGAACGGACATATGGATTTGACAGATCCACTTGTGCGTGATACCAGTTTGTTAAGCTCGGGACAGAAAACCAAGTCTAAATAATTGCAAAAAAAAAGCATCTGTGCCCGATGGCACATATGCTTTTTGCTTTTTCTTATATCATTTTTCAATTCTTGGTGCGTGCTGCCTGCAGATATTCTTCCACGATTTTTACGGCACAATAATCACCGCACATTGAGCAGGCTTCGTCATCCGCCTTATTCTTTTCGGAACGATAACGCTGTGCCTTGATTGGGTCGATGGCGAGTCTTATCTGCTCTGACCAGTTAAGTTCTTTTCTGGCTTTTGCCATCTTCAAATCCCACTCAAGGGCACCTGGAATACCTTTGGCAATATCGGCTGCATGGGCAGCGATACGTGTGGCAATTACACCTTCACGAACATCGTTGATGTCAGGCAGGCCCAGGTGCTCGGCAGGGGTGACATAACAGAGAAAATCGGCGCCGGCTGCGCCAGCCAGGGTCCCGCCGATGGCTGAAGTTATATGGTCGTAGCCGGGAGCAACATCGGTTACAAGTGGCCCAAGTACATAGAAAGGGGCATTTTTGCAAAGACTCTTTTGCAATTGGATGTTAGCCGCAATCTGATTATAAGGCACATGACCGGGGCCCTCAACCATGACTTGCACGCCTTTGGCCCAGGCACGGTCAGTTAATTCACCGAGATTGATCAGTTCCTGTATTTGTGCTCTGTCGGTCGCATCGGCAAGGCAGCCAGGTCTCAGACCGTCGCCTAGACTGATAACAACGTCGTATTTAGCGCAGATATCAAGAATTTCATCATAGTATTCATAGAGTGGATTTTCCTGGTCATTGTGGAGCATCCAGCCGGTAATGAAGGAGCCGCCTCTGCTGACGACGTCCATTACACGTCCTTCGGCGAGCAGTGCCTTCAAAACATTGCGATTGATACCGCAGTGAATGGTCATAAAATCAGCACCGTCTTTGGCCTGTTGTTCGATAACTTCGAACAAATCTTCCTTTGTCATATGAACAACGGCACCATGTTTCCTGATGGCTTCTACAGTTGCCTGGTAAATAGGTACTGTGCCGACCATTACTGAGGAAGCCTCGATAATTGCCCTGCGCGAAGCTTCGATATTGTCACCGGTACTGAGGTCCATGACTGCGTCGGCACCGGCTTCAATAGCTGCCGCCAGTTTAAGCAGTTCCGGTTGTGGGTCAGGATATGAACTGGAGGTGCCAATGTTTGCATTGACTTTAGTTGTCAGACCTTTGCCGACACCTCGGGGAACAAGGCTTTTATGATTAGGATTGGCACAGATGGCGATACTGCCTTCTGCGACGCCGGCACGGATTGTTTCTGCCGGCAGGTTTTCTTTGGCGGCGACTATTTGCATTGCTTCTGTAATAATGCCTTGTCGTGCGGCCTGCATTTGTGTAAGCATATTTTACGCTCCTTTGTAATAAATAAAATAGCCGTTTCCTATATAATGGAAACGGCTGGGAAAACCAGAATAGGTGCCACTTCCCTCCGCCGGCATTATCCGGAAATCAGGTTCCAAGGGTCGACAGTCGTCTCTCAGCGTTTAAGCTCCCCTAGTGGATATAAAGCATATTTGATTAATACAAGTCTAACAAAATAATTAGAGAAATACAATGACCAAAAAGCAAATATATAATATAATAAAGTTTAACGGACAAGGATTCCGTTATAAAGTTTTAAGACTTAGCTTTACAAAAGTTTACAACACATACTTTTTAGTATATACTAATTAAGTATAAGTGTATCCTACACTAACCGGCCAATTTTTAAGAGTCGGGCTGTTAATCGCGATTATTTAGTTGCAGGGTATTAACAGAAGTAGGCTATTTAAAATCAGAGAGAAAGATGAGGGAACCAACATGGCAAAAATGAAAACTATGGACGGTAATACCGCCGCTGCGTATGTATCTTATGCTTTTACTGACGTTGCCGCAATTTATCCAATTACTCCGTCTTCACCAATGGCGGAAGTTACTGATGAATGGGCAGCACAAGGCAAAAAGAACATTTTTGGGCAGACAGTAAAAGTTATGGAAATGCAGTCAGAAGCTGGTGCTTCCGGAGCTGTACATGGCTCCCTGCAGGCAGGCGCTCTTACTACTACTTATACTGCTTCACAAGGCTTGCTTTTAATGATTCCAAACATGTATAAAATGGCAGGAGAGCTTTTGCCTGCGGTTTTCCAGGTATCAGCACGTGCTTTGGCAGCCAGCTCACTTTCCATCTTTGGTGATCACCAGGATGTAATGGCTGTGCGCCAGACCGGCTTTGCCCTTCTGGCAGAAGGAAGCGTGCAGGAAGTAATGGATTTAAGTGCTGTTGCTCACCTTGCTGCTATTAAAGGCCGTATTCCTTTTGTGAATTTCTTCGATGGATTCAGAACTTCCCATGAAGTTCAAAAGGTAGAATTGGTCGAATACAAGGATTTGGAAAAACTTTTGGATAAGGAAGCAGTAGCTGAATTCAGAGCACGCAGCCTTAATCCTGATCAACCTGTTATTCGCGGTACCGCGCAAAATCCTGATATTTATTTCCAGACTCGCGAAGCAGTAAATTCTTATTATGAGAAACTGCCTGAAGTCGTAGAAAATTATATGAATGAAATCAGTAAAATTACTGGTCGTAAATATGGCTTGTTTAATTACTATGGTGCTCCTGATGCTGAGAAAGTTATCATTGCTATGGGTTCAGCTGCTGAGGCCATTCAAACTACAGTAGAACACTTGACAGCTAAGGGTGAGAAAGTAGGCCTTTTGGTTGTGCATCTTTATCGTCCATTCTCAGCAAAACATTTCCTGGCTGCTATGCCGGCCACCGCGAAAAAGATTGCTGTTTTAGACCGCACGAAAGAACCGGGCGCTTTTGGCGAACCTTTATACTTGGATGTGCGCAGCGTTTATTATACGCAGAAAACCCATCCGCTGATCGTTGGTGGTCGTTATGGCCTGGGTTCCAAAGACATTACGCCTTCAGAAGTGCTTGCTGTTTTTGCTAATCTTGATGCGGCAGAGCCGAAAAACAACTTTACTGTCGGCATTGTGGACGATGTTACCGGTACTTCTCTTGCTGTTACCGAAGAACTTGACACTACGCCTAAAGGGACCAAGAGCTGCAAATTCTGGGGACTTGGTTCAGATGGTACTGTTGGTGCCAATAAGAGCGCGATTAAGATTATCGGTGACTATACCGAGATGTATGCGCAAGGTTATTTTTCCTATGATTCCAAAAAATCCGGCGGTATCACCGTTTCTCATCTGCGTTTCGGACATGAGCCGATTCGTGCCCCGTATCTGATTAACTATGCTGACTTTGTAGCTGTTCATAACCAATCGTATGTCGACAAGTATGATGTTCTTACCGGCTTGAAGAAAAATGGCACATTCCTGTTGAATTGCCGCTGGAATGGTGAAGAGCTGGAAGCAAATCTGCCGGCAGCCATGAAACGCTATATTGCTAAAAACAATATTAACTTCTACACGATTGACGCTGTTAAAATTGCTGAAGAAATTGGCTTGGGCGGCCGCATCAATATGATTATGCAGTCAGCTTTCTTCAAGTTAGCTGATATCATTCCGGTTGAAGATGCCGTCAAATATCTGAAAGAAGCTGTAGACCATTCTTACGGCTTAAAAGGACAATCTGTTCTCAATATGAACTATGCTGCCATTGACAAAGGCGTAAACGCCGTTGTCAGAGTAGAAGTTCCTGCTTGCTGGGCTGAGGCTGTTGATACAGCAACGGTTGCAGACAGCAAAACTGATGGATTTGCGAAAAATATCCTCGAACCGATGAATAGGCTAGAGGGAGACAAACTTCCTGTCAGCGCGTTTGAAAAACATGTCGACGGCACATTCCCAAGCGGAACCTCTGCTTTCGAAAAACGTGGTATTGCGATTAATGTTCCGGAATGGCAGATTGATAAATGCATACAATGTAATCAGTGTGCTTTTGTTTGTCCTCATGCTGCTATCAGACCTGTTTTGGCTACCGCAGAAGAAGTTGCAGCAGCTCCGGCTGGCTTTACGACTAAACCTGCTATCGGTGCTAAAGACTTGCAGTTCCGCATAGCTGTTTCCACCTTGGATTGCGCTGGTTGTGGCAGCTGCGTCGAGGTTTGCCCGGCTAAGGAAAAAGCAATTGTCATGAAACCGCTGAGTTCACAAATGGAACAAGTTCCACTGTGGAATTATGCTATTGACACTGTAACAGTCAAACCAAATCCGATGAACAAAAAAACAGTAAAAGGCGTGCAATTTGAACAGCCTTTGCTCGAATTCTCCGGTGCCTGTGCGGGTTGCGGCGAAACTCCGTATGCCAAGCTGGTTACACAGCTTTATGGTGATCGCATGATGATTGCTAACGCAACCGGTTGTACATCTATCTGGGGAGCGAGTGCTCCTTCCATGCCTTATACGAAAAACTGCAAAGGTCACGGCCCAAGTTGGGCGAATTCCTTGTTTGAAGATAATGCTGAATATGGCTTAGGCATGTTCCTCGGTGTAAAACAATCACGCGAACGTGTTGCCGATATGATGCAGGAGGCACTTAAACTGCCTGTGAGCAATGAACTTAAAGCAACCATGGAAGATTGGCTTGCTAATGTTGACGAAGGAGAAGGATCCCGTGAAAGGGCGGAAAAACTGCAAACGTTACTTGCTGCAGAAAAAGCTGGTCAACCTTTACTCGAAGAGCTTGCTGCTAACAGCAGATTCTTTGTGAAACGTTCCCACTGGATCTTTGGTGGCGATGGTTGGGCATATGATATTGGCTATGGTGGTCTGGACCATGTGCTTGCTTCCGGTGAAGATGTCAACGTGCTGGTTTTTGATACAGAAGTTTATTCCAATACCGGCGGCCAGTCTTCCAAAGCAACACCGACTGCTGCTATCGCTAAGTTTGCTGCCAGCGGCAAAAAGACCAAGAAGAAAGATCTTGGTATGATGGCTATGAGTTATGGTTATGTTTATGTGGCACAAATCGCTATGGGAGCAGACAAAAACCAGACACTGAAAGCTATTGCGGAAGCAGAAGCTTATCCGGGACCTTCTTTGATTATTGCTTATGCACCATGTATCAATCATGGTTTGAAGAGCGGTATGGGCGCAAGCCAGATGGAAACTAAGAAAGCGGTTGACTGCGGCTACTGGGCGATGTATAGGTTTAATCCTGATTTGAAAGAAAAAGGAGAGAATCCGTTTATTCTTGACTCCAAAGAGCCTACGGCGGATTTCAATGAATTCCTGATGGGAGAAGTGCGTTATGCTTCTCTTAAAAAGCAATATCCTGAAAAAGCAGAAGCATTGTTTGCAAAAACGAAAGCAGATGCTATGGAAAGATTAGCAAACTACAAACGCTTGGCAGGAAAAGAATAATTTTCAGTAAAAAAACATAAAATAGTTAAAACCCCGTATCCATAATATATGAATACGGGGTTTTTTAACAAAAAACCCTGGACGTTAAATGTCCACGAGGGACTGCTATTGCCTGTAGAGCTAGAATTGATGCGGGTTTGCGGGAAAATTTAAAGCATGTAAAATAAAAAAATTGGTATAATAAATATAGTTATCAAAAGTTTATGGAGGGTTGCTGATGTACGTCCTTTTTTTTGCTTTTCTTGGGGGAGTGGCATTACTGTTGTATGGCATGCAGCTGATGAGCGACGGTATGCAGAAGGTTGCGGAAAATCGTCTGCAAAGATTGTTTGAAGTTTTGGCCGGGCGTGTAATGTACGGAGTGCTTTTGGGGACAGTTGTGGCTGCAGTTCTGCAGTCGAGCGGCATTACTACGATCATGACCGTAAGCATGGTCAATGCCGGATTAATGACGTTGAAACAGGCTTTTGGCATTGTTATGGGCGCTAACATAGGTACTACTGTAACAGCTCAGCTGATTGCTTTTAAAGTCACTGATTTTGTTACTGTATTTATCGCATTAGGTTTTGTCCTGAACATCCTTGCTAAAGGTAAAAAACTAAAATATTTCGGACAAATCATGCTTGGGTTCGGTATCATGATGCTTGGCATGCAGATGATGGGCAATTCAGTAGTCCCTTTACGTAAATACCAAGGCTTTGTTGATTTTATAGCGACTTTTGCCGACAATCCGTTAATAGGCCTCTTAGCCGGTACGGTTATGACCTGTGTTGTACAATCCAGCACTGCTACCATTGGTATTTTGATGGCAATGGCGAGTCAGGGTCTCATACCGCTAGAAGGTTCTATTCCTGTTATGCTTGGTGACAATGTGGGTACCTGTATTACATCTGTCCTGGCATCTCTCAGAGCTAATCGCGCCGCTAAGAGGGTTGCTTATTCGCATGTTTTGTATAATTTGATTGGCAGCATTATTTTTATTATTTTCATGGGCTGGTTTGTGGATTTTGTGCTGTATATTTCACCTGAAGGCGATATCGCCAGACAGATTGCCAATTCACATACGGCCTTTAATCTCTTAAGCACGGTGATTTTTCTGCCGATAACCAGTAAATTCGTTGCTTTCATTGAATTATTGGTTCCTGGTAAGGACGTTGTTATTTCCCGAAAACCTCTTTTCTTGGATGTGAATATGCTTGCCACACCAAGTCTTGCCATGCAGTTGGCAACCAAAGAAGTCGTGCGCATGGGCAATATGGCCTGCCATAATGTAGAGTTAGCGCTCGGTGCTATTGAAGACAAGGACAGCAAAAAAATTGAATATATATTGGAGCATGAGCCTGTTATTGATATTTTGGAAGAAGAGATAACCAAGTATCTTACACAAATGTCAGAAAAGCAAATGAGTACGGACCTGGCAGCTATACATACGGGACTTTTGCATGCTTGCAATGATATTGAACGTATAGGTGACCATGCGGAGGCTATTGCGAAGAAAGTACGAAATATGCGTGAGGACAGCATTGAGTTCTCACCGGCTGCCTATGAGGAATTAAGGCATTTAAGCGCTTTGGTTCTGGATGCCGGCAGCAAAGCCTTGAAGGCTTTAGAAAGCAACGATCGCGATTTGGCGCGTGCTTCACTTGCTGTTACCCATGAAGTGAAACTATACCAGAAAGAAATGCGTAAAAATCATGTGGCCAGGTTAAACGATAAGATTTGTAATCCGGCAGCCGGGTTTGTAATGCTGGAACTACTGATCAATATGAAAAGGGTATCAGACCACTCTAAAAATATCAGTCAGCTGGTTTTGGGAGAATTTTAAATTAAACTTATTCAGATACA
Source organism: Acidaminococcaceae bacterium (assembly GCA_051653445.1). Classification (GTDB taxonomy): domain Bacteria; phylum Bacillota; class Negativicutes; order Acidaminococcales; family Acidaminococcaceae; genus RZYP01. The sequence continues at coordinate 14,594 of JBOFWD010000048.1, forward strand.
AACGAAAATATCTTAAAAAAGTTAGATGTTTAACCTGGAAAACGATGCCTTTAGATAGTAAGTACGAAGAAAGGCAAGGGTTAAAGAAGTGACGGGCCTGCTGCACAGCAGCGACCGACTGTTTACAGTCGAATTGTTGCGTGTGGAAGCGGCCAGAGGAACTCTTTAGCCCTTGCCTCTCAACTTTTAAATACTTATTTTTACAAGTTTTCTAATATGTCCTTTATGTTTTTAAAAAAAATCGTTTGTGAGCTATAGTTTTTGAAGAATTTTAAATTTAGGGTGTTGACAAATGCATCGTTATATCTTAAAATAATCTACGTTGTCAGTGACAATTGCGGAAATAGCTCAGCGGTAGAGCACCGCCTTGCCAAGGCGGGGGTCGCGAGTTCGAATCTCGTTTTCCGCTCCATTAGCACTTCAGGCTTCCTCGTCAGAGGAAGCCTTTTTAGTATTATGGATTTCCATAGGGCTAGAGGCCGCTAACCTTGTCAAAGATAGGACTTTATGGTATGATACTATGAGCGGTTTTTATAATGATTTATTAAAAACAGGCTGAATTTTCAGTCAAGAGATAAGTTTTAAAAAGTGACATATTATTAAGGAGGCTTTTTTAGATGAATGTATCTGTAGAAAGAGTAGCAAATGAAGCAACCATTAAAATTCAATTACCGGCAGCGGAAGTAAATAAGGGTTTTGCCAAAGCAGCACAAAAAATTGCTGGTCAGGTTAATATACCTGGTTTTCGTAAAGGCAAAGCGCCTCGCAATATTTTAGAACTGCATGTTGGTAAAGACGCAGTTAAACAAGAAGCATTTGAAATTGTTGCTAATGATTGCTATCGTAAAGCTATGGAAGAGGAGAAACTGATTCCCGTAAGCGATCCGGCTGTTAAAGAATCCAATTTCGAAGAAAATACAGATATGGAATTGGTTTTGACCATAACTTTAAAACCAGAACCAAAGCTCGGCGAATATAAGGGCTTGACAGTTGAGAAAAAAGAAGCAGTTGTAACCGATGAACAAATTGATGCTGCAGTTGAAGAACTGCGTAAGCGCGGTGCAAAAATGGTAGTAGCTCCTGAGGCTGTTATCATGAAGGGTGATTTCGCAATTATTGACTTTGCAGGTACAGTTGACGGAGAACCATTTAGCGGCGGCGAAGGCAAAGGCTATCCTCTGGAAGTAGGTTCCGGCAGCTTCATTCCTGGTTTTGAGGATCAGCTGATTGGCCTGAAAGCAGGAGATTCCACTGATGTGAACGTTACCTTCCCAGAAGAGTATTTTGTTAAGGAGCTTGCTGGCAAAGAAGCTGTGTTCAAGGTAAATGTTCAGGATGTAAAACGCAAAGAATTACCGGAACTTACCGATGAATTCGTTGCTGCTAACAGCAAATGCCAAACGGTTGAAGAACTGAAAGCGGATTATAAAGAAAAAATGCAAAAACATGCTGAGGAACAAGCAGAATCAGACTATGAAAGAGCGCTTATCCAAACAGCTGTTGCCAATGCTGAATTCGAAGTTCCGGAAATCATGGTTGAAGATCGTATCAGCCAAATGGTTGAAGAACTCAAAATGAATCTGGAAAATCGCAAAATGAATCTTGATGCCTATCTGAAATACACTGGCATGGATATGGAAAAACTGCGTGAAAACTATAAAGCAACTGCACTTGAAAATGTTAAAACTGATCTTGTGCTCGATGCCATTGCCAGAGCTGAAAATATTCAGGTAGGCATGGAGGATGTTGATGCGGAATTGGCTGATATAGCTGCGCAAAATGGCGCTAATGTTGAAGAAGTAAAGAAAATTATTGCTTCCAACGGCAACATGGGCTTATTACTTGCTAATATCCTGCGCCGCAAATCTGCGCATGTTGTGATTGATGGGGCAGCAAAATAATTTTGCACCAAACATATAAAGGGGTGTGAGTAATGATGAATTTTGTGCCTATCGTTGTTGAACAATCCAGTCGGGGAGAACGCTCTTATGATATTTATTCCCGCTTATTAAAAGACAGGATTATTTTCGTAACAGGAACAATCGATGATAATATGGCTAATCTTATCATTGCACAGCTTTTATTCCTGGAAGCAGAGGATCCTAATAAGGATATACATTTGTATATCAACAGTCCGGGCGGTAGTGTCAGCGCTGGACTGGCTATTTACGATACCATGCAGTACATCAAGCCTGATGTTTCAACGATTTGTATGGGGATGGCAGCCAGCATGGCTTCGGTTCTTCTCGCTGCCGGCACTAAAGGCAAACGTTTTACTCTGCCTTACGCACGCGTAATGATTCATCAGCCTTTGGGCGGTGCGCAGGGCCAGGCTACAGAGATAGAGATTCACGCTCGTGAAATTCTCCGTATCCGAGATGAAATGAATGGCATTATGGCGAAGCATACAGGCCAGCCAAAAGAAAAAATCCAAATAGATACAGAGCGCGACTATTATCTTACAGCTGTAGAAGCCAAAGCATATGGCTTGGTCGATGAAATACTTACCCGCAAGCAATAAAAGGGTTGAGCGTAGGATAAAATAATGATGCGCAAGGAGTAGAGATATGAATTTTGGCGATGGGAACGATAACAGCTATACATGTTCTTTCTGTGGTAAAAAGCAGGGGCAAGTGCGCAAGCTTGTTGCGGGCCACAACGTCTTTATCTGTGATGAATGTATCGAAGTCTGCAATGAAATGCTGGCCGAGGAATTCAGTACACAGCCACAGCCTCTGAACGGAGAACTGCCGAAACCGCAGGAAATCAGGACGATTCTTGATCAGTATGTTATTGGTCAGGAAGAAGCCAAGAAAACTTTGGCAGTCGCTGTTTACAATCACTACAAACGCATTAATTATGAAACACAGCATAAGAATGACGATGTTGAATTGCAAAAGTCCAACATCCTGATGTTAGGGCCTACAGGCAGCGGCAAAACGCTGCTTGCACAGACTTTGGCAAAAATTCTTGATGTGCCTTTCGCAATTGCCGATGCTACGGCTTTGACCGAAGCCGGCTATGTAGGCGAAGATGTTGAGAACATTCTGCTTCGTTTGATCCAAAATGCTGATTTTGATATCGAACGAGCTGAGCGTGGCATAATATACATCGATGAAATCGATAAAATTTCCCGTAAATCAGAAAATCCTTCCATTACCAGGGATGTTTCCGGTGAAGGCGTACAGCAGGCTCTTTTGAAGATTCTGGAGGGAACGGTTGCCAGCGTACCGCCACAAGGCGGACGTAAGCATCCTCACCAGGAATTCATTCAGATCGATACGACAAATATCCTGTTTATCTGCGGCGGTGCTTTCGCAGGCTTGGAAAACATTATAGGCGCACGTATCGGTAAGAAGAGCATGGGTTTTGGTGCGGAAATAAAAACAAAAGAAGAACAAAAGATAGATTCTTTGCTTAAAAAGGTACTTCCGGAAGATCTTATGAAGTTTGGACTGATTCCAGAGTTTACCGGGCGGTTGCCGGTAGTAGTAACGCTCGATTCTCTTGATGTTGATGCGTTAATACGGATTCTTAAAGAACCCAAAAATGCTCTGATTAAGCAGTATGAGCATTTTCTGGCCATGGATAATGTCGAACTTGTCTTTGAGGAAGGGGCACTGAAAGCAATTGCTGAAGAAGCAATGAAACGCAGTGCGGGAGCTCGTGGTTTGCGGGCTATTATTGAAAGTATTATGCGTGATGTTATGTATGAAGTACCTTCCAGAGCTGATGTGAAGAAATGCATCGTCACCGAAGAAG
>JBOFWD010000049.1:0-1573 GCA_051653445.1 Acidaminococcaceae bacterium
AATCATGCTATCACCTTTAACCGAAAGCATGAAAACATCATCCTCGCAGCCAATCAAATCCAAAGGAAGAGGATATGTCTCCTCAACATTTTCTGCAGCCAAAATCGGTTGACCGGCAGTAACTTTACCAACCAGCGGAACAGGTACAACAGTTTTTTGTCGCCAGGAAGATTCTTGTGTTAATTCAATAGCACGAGGCTTCGATGGATCACGTTGTAAAAATCCAAGTTTTTCGAGCTTTTGAAGGTGAGAGTGAACACTAGCGCTAGAAGAAAGACCTACGGCCAAACCAATTTCGCGTACAGCAGGCGGATAGCCTTTACTGTAGACATGTTCGCGTACGAAGTTTAAAATTTGTTTCTGACGTTCACTTAAAGAAGATTCATCAAAATCAACAAAAGAATCTGGCTGGCGGTTTGATTTCTTAATCATAAAAAGAACCTCCAATCTAGTGATAGGACCATAATTAAAAGTTAAATTATCATCACAAGAAATTATAGCAAACATTCAGGCAACAGTCAAACATTTGTTCGTTACAGGGTCCTATAATATATATTATGTAAAACGAGCGAAAAATCATGTGCAAAATAGTCATCAATCTGCGTAATTACAATAGGTTTTGCTTATATAAATAAAAATTGTCCGAAACGCAGACACTGCTAGCAAACTAAAATAAATTTAGAATGCTAGCAGATTGATTAAAACATATTATTCTGTAAAGAATTTATTATTTGTAACTATGCTTATTTTTTTGCAAGATATTCATCAATAGCCTTAGCAGCTTTTTTACCTGCACCCATTGCAGAAATTACAGTTGCTGCACCTGTCACGATATCTCCGCCTGCAAAAACTCCTGGCATTGAAGTTTGTCCGTTATCGTCCGCGTTAATATTGCCGCGTTTATTTGTTTCCAAAGTTGGCGTTGTTGCTTTAATCAAAGGATTAGGTCCTTGCCCAATAGACATAACAACCATGTCAACCGGAAGAATATATTCTGAGCCTTTGATTTCAACCGGTGAACGCCTTCCGGACGCATCAGGCTCACCAAGTTCCATTTTTACACATTCCATGCCTTTTACCCAGCCCTTATCATCACCGATGATTTTAGTTGGGTTATTCAATAAGCGAAGCTCTATTCCCTCTTCTTTGGCATGCTCAATTTCTTCTTTGCGGGCAGGCATTTCTTCCTCGCTGCGTCGATATACTATATAGACTGTTTCCGCGCCTAAGCGTTTGGCAGTACGTGCCGCATCCATAGCAACATTGCCTGCACCAACAACTGCTACACTCTTGCCAATATAAACAGGAGTAGCAACCTTCGGGAATTTGTAAGCTCGCATCAGATTTACACGAGTAAGAAATTCATTTGCCGAATATACACCATTCAAATTTTCGCCTTCAATATGCATAAAATGCGGAAGTCCGGCTCCCGTACCAATGTAAACAGCCGAAAAGCCTTCTTCATGAAGAAGTTCATCGATGGTAAAGGTACGGCCAATTACAACATTTGGCATAATTTTTACACCTAATGCTTTTAATTGGTCAATTTCATGTTTTACTATTTCTTTCGGAA
>JBOFWD010000050.1:0-1544 GCA_051653445.1 Acidaminococcaceae bacterium
GACTCCGGTTCTCTTGTTCAATTTGACCGTAGCCCTCACTTTACTCACTCTACTCTTGTTCAAAAAACCGTTCCCGTACCCCTCATGCGTACCCTCACGTGACTCCGGTTCTCCTGTTCAATTTCCGTTCCCCAATCTCCACAAAAACAAAAGGCAAGCCTTGCGGCCTGCCTTTGTTTTACGCTCGTATCTTATTGACGGAATACGTTCGATGCCTGCGGTCCGCGAGCACCCTCTACAACGTCAAAAGAAACTTCTTCACCCTCGTTTAGAGATTTGAAGCCGTCTCCCTGGATTGCGGAAAAATGTACGAACACATCGCCGCCATCTTCCTTCTCAATAAAGCCATACCCTTTTTCTGCACTAAACCATTTTACTTTACCTGTCATGCCTGTAGCCTCCTAACATATATCCACTGGAGTGGGTCAATCTTGTAAAAGTATACCATTTAATTACAAGCATTGTCAAACAACCAGGCCAAAAGTCACAAAAGTGTTTCATTTTGTATATCAGAAAAAATCCTACAAGATTTTCGAGAGGAATAATTTAGTCCGTTCCTCCTGGGCGTCCAAGAAGATAGCCTCCGGCGAACCTTCCTCCACAATCTTGCCTTCATCCATAAAGAGCACGCGATTGCCCACTTCCCGGGCAAAGCCCATCTCATGGGTAACCACGACCATAGTCATGCCTTCCCGAGCCAACGTCTTCATAACTTCCAGCACTTCTTTAACCATTTCAGGATCCAATGCGGATGTCGGCTCATCAAAAAGCATTACCTTCGGCCGCATAGCCAAAGCTCTCGCAATCGCTACCCGTTGCTGCTGCCCGCCGGACAATTGCTCCGGATAGACCTCCGCTTTCTCTTGCAACCCTACCTTGTCCAAAAGGGCCCGCGCCATAGTCTCCGCTTCGCCCTTGGGCAGCTTGCGCACTTGTACAGGACCCAACATGACATTCTCCAACACTGTCATATTGGGAAACAGGTTGAAGCGTTGAAACACCATGCCCACTTCCGCCCGGACTGCATTAATATTCGATTTCTTCGACAGCGTCATGCCGTCTACAATTACTTCGCCTTCTGTCGGCTCCTCCAGGTAATTGATGCAGCGCAGCATCGTACTCTTGCCGCAGCCGGACGGTCCAATAACAACCACCACTTCGCCTTCGGCAACCTCCACGTCAATACCTTTCAGCACATGCAGCTTGCCAAAACGTTTATGGAGCCCTTTAATGCTTATCATCAATCTTGTACCTCCGCTCCAAATAGGCCACCAAACGAGAAATACTCAAAGTCATAACCAAATAGATAAAGGCCACTGTCAGCCAAATTTCAAAAGAGCCATAGGTTCTGGCGATAATCAACTGCCCCCGGCGAGTCAGTTCTTCAAAGCCAATAACCGAAACCAACGACGAATCCTTCAGCATAGCAATAAATTCATTGCCCAAGGGAGGAATCACTCGTTTAAAGGCCTGCGGCAAAACAATGAACCGCATCGTTTGCCACCAGGTCATTCCTAACGAACGCCCGGCCTCCATCTGCCCCT
>JBOFWD010000051.1:0-1908 GCA_051653445.1 Acidaminococcaceae bacterium
GTTCGCATAAATTCATCTTTAAACATACAATCTTTTAAAGTGTTTTTCTTGCGCTCAGTATCCCATTTTTGGTAAATATTAAATAGTATGTGTTGGGCTCCTGCTGGAATTTCTTCGCTTGTCACAACAATATCTTCCATAGGCGTACAGTCTAAGGCCTCAAAAAAGGTTCCATCATTTAATGTTATATCAACATACAAAGAATAATCTTTTTCAAAAAAAACAGCATCTTTTATTTGCCATTTGTTTTCCCATTCTGAAATACATGCAGGACAGATAAAAAACGCATCACTTATTTTAGTTGCCAGAAAATTATCACGATAATAAAGTTTTCCTTCTGCGTCAAATTGTTTATGGCATTTTCCGCAAATTAACTCTAATTTTCTTATCATTATTGCCAAAACCTCTCAAAAAGAAAATTTTATAAAAATATAAAAGAAGCCTTCACGCAGAAACCGCAAAGGCCATTGTCTCTCAATGTATTTTAGCATATTTTGAAGCTCATGGAAACTATACTTGTCATAATTTACTTTACTTGGAACGCCCAATTATAGTAGCAAAGAGCTATATAATCACCATATAGCAACGCTATAAAGGAAGCCAAAGCAATATAAGGTCCATAGGGAAATTTGTCTTTAATGGTTTTCTTCTTCAATATAACCAAAATTGCTGCTCCTAAGCCTCCGAATATAAATGATAGAAATACGGCCAAAATTGTATATTTTATGCCTAGCCAGAGACCAATGACCGACATAAGCTTTATATCACCACCACCAAAGCCTCCCCTGCTCACAAGCGCTAGCGCTAGAAATATGCTGCCGCCAAGAAGTCCTGAAAAAAACATGTTCAGAATTTTTATGTCGCCTATAAATAGGTTAAAGGCAACTCCAATGAGAGCCATAGGAATTAAAACATTGTCAAAAATCAAGCTATAATCATAATCAATAAAAGATATTACTATCAAAAAACAAGTAAAAACCAAAGTTTTAAAAAGATCTGCAGAAGAAAATATTCTTGAAAGGCATAGAATAAAAAAAACACCTGTAAGCAACTCTACGAGGGTTCTTCTTAATGACAAGCTTAACCCGCTATCCGAATAGTTATTGGCAGATATAAAACCGCCAATAACCGGCAATAGAACAAAGGGTCTATGCCGCAGCAAATAGCGGGCTGATTGGACTTGTTCCAACATATTATTTTTCCGTGGCAGAAAAGCAATAAGCAGGTTGAGCGCACTGCCGACAATAAGGCCAACTGCAAAATATAGGGTGTACAGCATTTTGCCACTCTCCCCTGCTTATATTTTGAATTACAATATTAAAGAAATCGTATCGCCAACTTTTGTACCTGTCGCATCAATAGTACCAAATGGTAATTCTACAACGTAGCTGCTATTAAGACAAAGAGAAAATCTATTGGCAACCATAGCTTTAGTTATTTTGATTATTTTATTTTGCTTATTAAGAAATACCACATCAATTGTATATCGCATGCCAAAGGTATGAATGCTTCTACAAGGCCTGATAATGAAAGCGGCACCACTTTCAAGCTTATCTGTGCCTAGCAAACCTTTAAGACGAGTTATAAAGCTATCCGCCAAACATACTTTTGAAGCAACTATCGTGTTTTGGGTAATATTTTTAATAATCATGTGAAATTTTTCCATTTCATTTTTTAGCAAAAATATCAAAAATTTGCAGAAACGCCGGCCCCAGCAATACAATCAAAAGAGCGGGAAAGATAAAAAACACAAGAGGAAAAAGCATTTTTATCGGAGCTTTCATACCTTGTTCTTCAGCTCTTTGTTTTCTCTTCTCCCTCATATCAGCAGCCTGTATTCTTAGAACCTTGGCAATACTCACACCAAGCTGGTCTGCTTGTATTAACGCACCTGTAAACAGTGAAATA
>JBOFWD010000052.1:0-15269 GCA_051653445.1 Acidaminococcaceae bacterium
TGCTGTCCATAGCGTACTTCGCCGCCGAGTTCCCTGATTTTTCTGGTAAGGCCTGTAACCATTATCCTCAGTTTATCTGTGCCAACATGAGGCTTTTGCTCTGAAAGAATCTCTTCAGGTGCACCAGCTTCCACAAAAATTTTCAAAATATCATTCATCACAGGGTCATTGACACGCGTTGTCAGTTTGCCATCCGAAAATGTTCCGGCTCCACCTTCTCCAAATTGCACATTGCTTTCAGAATCAAATACACCGGTCATCCAAAACCGCTGCACATCTTCAAGGCGCTGAGCCACTGCTTTGCCGCGTTCAAGAAGAAGTGGATGATAACCATGCTTTGCCAGCATAAAAGCAGTCAAAAGGCCGGCCGGCCCTGCACCAATAACAACAGGCCGCTCACAAAGTTGTTCACTGCCATATTCCTGCGGCTGCATTTGCTCTGCCTGCCACAGCATGACATTATTATCTTGCAGCATGTGACGCACTTTCTTTTCATCACAATCAATTTGCAGAAGCAAATGATAAACAAGACATATATTGTTTTTGCGGCGGGCATCAACTGCCCGCCGCAAAATTGTCGTTTTAATTATATTTTGCTTTCTTATACCCAGCTTTTTCGCTGCTAATTCACCAAGCGGCGCATCATTAAGCAGCGATATTCTCAAATTATTTAAACGCAATTGCATATATTTACTCCGTTATCTTGTTTTTTCCAACTGAATCCTCACCAAAACGCTATGGGTTTCAGCAAGTACTTTATCAGGCAAATTAAGCGGCATCTGCATTTCAACATCATCTTCAATGTTGTCCAACAATATCGGAGCCGTCTTAATTTCTGTTACGCCTGCAAGAATTGCAGGCTCAGCCGTTAGTTTTACTTTTTCAGGTAAAGTTTTCACGACACTGACCGTATAACCTTTTTTTAGGAATCCGCTCATAACAGGTTTAACAGGCAGTTCAACTGTTGCCAGCTGTTTCAGCATCAGGGCTTTGACCTGCACCTTGTTTGGCTGCACATTCAAATCATACATTTCACTGCCATCAACAGCGACGGGCGTTAAATTGGCATAGTCTTCAAAATTCTTTTCTTTGCCGGTAATATCTACCAAAGCTATAACTTTGAATGCATTAACCAAACGATTACTCGCACCTGTTACAGTTACTTTAACAGGATCAATTTCAAGCTTGCCAACAGTAACATCTGAGCCTGGAATTCCCATAATACGTGCCTCAACATCCATTGTACGTTCGCTGATGGTATCTATATCGAGAAAGACTGTTTTAGGACTTACTTCTACAACATCGCCAACTGTTGATTTAGCCGTAATATCAAATCCGTGGCGACCCTTAGCTGCGTTCGTAAAATCAACATAGGCCATAATGTCTTTTTCTCTGGCGCTTGAAACAATTTTTCTGCTTCCTTTAATTTTGACGTTTACCGTTTCCGGCATATTATTAACTACCATGTTCTCCGCCAAATTTGTTTTAGAAAGCGTCACCGTAAAGGAACGTTCCGTTACGGGATTCTGTTCGTTCATAACATAAAGCCACAAAGCGCAGGCCGTTAAAAAAGCAAAAATACGCACAACCCACTTGTCCCGCTGCTCGCTTTCTCTCATAGCTTCTTCCTCCAACCCCTGAGCTTTTCTAACAAATTATCCTTCCATCCCAAAAGCGGTTGGCTCATCCCCGGCCTCAGAAGGTCCTTGATATCATCTCCGGTAAGATAACGCTGCAAAGCACCACTTCTTGCCAAAGAAATAGTACCAGTCTCTTCACTGATAACCAGAACCAGAGCATCAGACTGCTCAGAAAGCCCCAATGCCGCCCTGTGCCTAGTTCCAAGCTCCTTGCTGAGATTACGCGCTTCTGTGAGCGGCAAGAGACAGCCGGCAGCCTTGATACGATTGCCGCGAATAATGACTGCACCATCATGCAGAGGTGTATTCGGAATAAAAATATTCATGAACAACTCATGTGAAACTACCGCATCGATCTGTGTGCCCGTTTCTATATAGTCATCAAGCCCTGTTTCACGTTCAAAAACTATCAATGCACCGATTTTATGACGTGACATTGCCATTGCTGCTGAAACCAAAGCAGACAACATGTTCTCTACTTCCTCTTCATCCAGAACAACTGTTTTGCGGAAAAAACGCCCCCTGCCCAGCTGCTCCAAAGCACGTCTGAGTTCGGGCTGAAAAACAACAGGCAAAGCAACCAACACTACCGTCATGCTTTTTTCCAACAGCCAGTTTATAACATTCAGATGCAGCCATTTACTTACCAAAGCAGCAATAAGAAGCACCAAGAGACCCTTAACAAGCGAGGCCGCTCTTGTGTTTTTAAGCACCTGATAAAGTCGATATAAAAAATAAGTGACAAACAGAATGTCGACTAAATCCAAAACTGTTATAGTTTGTATTACACCTTCAATCTGCTCTAACAACTAAATTCATCCTTCCTTGTCTTTTGGCTTACCTATCACTTATTATACAAAAAATAACCTGATAATGCCAAGCATTACCAGGTTATTTATAAAATAAATCACGAACTATATTTTTTTGTGCAAATCTTCCAAAATTACTCTCTGCTTATTTAATATCTCTGCTCCTCGAATAAACTGCTTTTCATTCTCGGTAAAAGCCGGACCGCCATAAGACGTACGCGCTGCCACACAGTTTTCCGGTTTAAGCGTTTCCAGCAAATCCGCTTCAAAGAGCTTTGAAAACTCTTTGTATTCAGCAAGCGTAATCTCCGGCAAAAATTTACCTGCCTTAATGGCATAGGCCACACATTTACCGACAACTTCATGTGCCTGGCGGAAAGGCAGTCCTTTTCTTACCAGATAATCAGCCAAATCAGTAGCATTGGAGAAATCCTTGCTGACCGCCTGCTCCATCTTATCAACGTTTACCTTCATCGTAGCAATCATGTCACTGTAGACGGCAAGACTGAACTTGATGGTATCGATGGCGTCAAACAAGCCTTCCTTGTCTTCCTGCAAATCTTTGTTATAAGTCAAAGGTAACCCTTTGGCAGTCACAAGCATAGCTTGCAGGTGCCCATAAACACGACCTGTTTTGCCACGAACAAGTTCGGCAATATCCGGGTTCTTTTTCTGCGGCATCATGCTTGAGCCGGTCGCAAAAGCATCATCCAGTTCGATAAAAGAAAACTCCGTACTGGACCAAAGGCAGACTTCTTCACTTAGACGGCTGAGATGCATCATCAGAATAGACGCAAAGGACAAGAATTCCAATACGTAATCACGATCACTTACCGCATCCATACTATTGGCATAAACATCTGCGAAATTCAGTTGACTGGCAACGTCAAACCGGTCAATCGGGAAGGTAGTACCTGCTATCGCGCCTGCACCCAAAGGCATGATGTCCGCGCCTGCCCAAACTCCCTGCAGACGGCGGAAATCCCTTTGCAGCATATTGAAATAAGCCAGAAGGTGATGAGCAAAAGTAATCGGCTGTGCACGCTGCAAGTGAGTGTAACCCGGCATCAGCGTCTTCTCGTGCTCTTTAGCCACCGTGAGAAGCACCTGCTCAAATTTCAGCAGCAATTCTCCGATTTCAACGACTTCCCTTTTCATATACATATGCATATCAAGAGCAACCTGGTCATTACGGCTGCGTGCCGTATGCAGTCTGGCACCGGCACTGCCGATGCGTTCCGTAAGACGCGCTTCGATATTCATATGAATATCCTCTAAAGAAACCTCAAAACTGAAATTGCCGGCTTCAATGTCTGCCAGAATTTGATTCAAGCCTTTTACTATTTCTTCCGCATCAGCCTCGGGAATGATGCCTGCACGAGCAAGCATCCTGGCATGAGCGATGCTGCCGCGAATATCTTCATGATAAAGCCTTTTGTCAAATTCTATGGACGCATTGAAAGCATCCACGAGCTCATTTGTGTTTTTGCTGAATCTACCGCCCCAAAGCTTAGCCATTATTTTAGGTTTCCTTGTTTCATCAATGCACGAACAGTCAGCGGCAAACCAAACAAAGTAATGAAGCCGGTTGCGTCAGCTTGGTTATAAACTTCGTCAGCTCCGAAGGTTACATACTCCTGACTATAAAGTGAATATGGGGATTTAGCACCTGCGCTCATAACGTTGCCTTTATAAAGTTTCAGACGAACGGTACCGGTAACAGTTTTTTGTGTTTCATCAACAAAAGCTGCCAATGCTTCGCGCAGCGGAGAGAACCACATGCCGTCATATACCAGCTCTGCATATTTAATGCCAACCATTTGTTTATAATGATTGGTTGCACGGTCAAGGCAGAGATTTTCCAATTCATTGTGTGCATAATAAATGATAGTGCCGCCAGGAGTTTCGTAAATACCGCGGGATTTCATACCAACCAGACGGTTTTCAACCATATCGCAGATACCAACGCCATTACGGATGCCAATTTCATTCAGGGTTTCGACAAGCTTTGCAGGACTAAGTTTAGTACCATTAACGGCAACCGGTACGCCCTGTTCAAACTCGAGTTCCACATATTCAGCTTTATCCGGAGCTTTTTCAGGAGTATTGGTAACAATAAAGATTTCGTCTTTCGGCGCATTCCATGGATCTTCCAAGTCAGAGCCTTCATGGCTGAGGTGCCACATGTTGCGGTCCATGCTATAGTCATTAGCTTTAGTAACAGGGATAGGAATATTATGTGCTTCAGCAAAATCAATGGCATCTTCACGAGAACGAATATTCCATTCGCGCCAAGGAACAATTACGGATAATTGCGGAGCCAAAGCTTTTACTGATAATTCGAAACGAACCTGGTCATTACCCTTGCCGGTAGCGCCATGGGCAACAGCGTCTGCGCCTTCTGCCAAAGCTACTTCAACAAGTTTCTTGGCAATCAGAGGACGGGCAAAAGAAGTGCCCAAAAGATATTTTTTCTCATAAACAGCACCGGCTTTAACTACCGGCCACACGTAATCAGCAATAAACTCTTCTTTCAGGTCAAGAATGAAGCACTTGCTTGCACCTGATTTTAAAGCTTTATCATAAACAGGATCGAGTTCGGCACCTTGTCCAAGGTCAGCCGTTACAGCAATAACTTCGCAATTGTTGTAGTTTTCTTTCAGCCAAGGAATGATAACTGATGTATCAAGACCTCCGGAATAAGCCAATACTACTTTTTTAATGTCTTTTTTGTTCATTGTAGATGCATCCCCCTAAAATTCATCACTTATTTATCTTTAATAAAAGTACTGCAAGCAGTATGCTTTCATAAGATTGCTTAAATCTTCTCGTCGCTCATCAGCAACGCCATAATCGCTTTTTGCACATGCAAACGATTTTCAGCCTGATCAAAAACTACCGACTGCGGGCCTTCGATAACATCGTCCGTTATTTCTTCACCGCGGTGTGCCGGCAAACAATGCAGGACTATCGCATCCGGCCTGGCTACTTTCAAAAGCTCTTTGTTAATCTGATAATCGCCAAGCGCTTCCTTGCGGATAGATTGCTCGCCCTCCTGGCCCATTGAAGCCCAAACATCAGTATAAAGAACGTCTGCGCCTTTTGCCGCCTTAAACAAATCTTCTTCTATCTCAATGGTGCAGCCGGTCTTTTTGCCTTCCTCACATGCTTCTCTGAAAATCACAGGGTCCGGATGATATCCAGCAGGGCAGGCGCAGACCATATTCATGCCGACTTTGGCACAAGCTACCATCAGTGAATTTGTCATATTATTGCCATCGCCTACATAAACAAGCTTACGTCCCTTTAATACTTCTTTGTGTTCCATAATAGTAAACAAATCCGTCAAAGCCTGGCAAGGGTGCTCCAGGTCGGTCAAACCATTGATAACAGGAATGGAGGCATATTCTGCCAGTTCTTTTACCGCGTCGTGTGAAAAGGTGCGAATCATAATACCATCAGCAAAGCGTGAAAGAACTCTTGCCGTGTCGCGCACAGGTTCCCCACGTCCAACCTGGGAAGAAGAATCATTCAGATATATAGGGTGTCCGCCAAGCTGAAAAAAACCCGTCTCGAAAGAAACCCTCGTGCGTGTAGATGCCTTGGAAAAGATCATAGCAAGAGTCTTTCCCTTCAGATATTGATGCGGTTCACCCTTTTTTTGTTTTTGTTTCAGCTTCTTGGCAACGTCAAAAATCGTTGCCACTTCACCAACAGACAAATCATTCATAGAAATCAAATCTTTATGTCTTAAACTCATATCATCCAGCCTCTCACTCTAATCAGAATTCCGAAAATACTTCGGCAAATACCGCCATCAGAGCATCAATTTCCTCTTTGGTAATAACAAGCGGCGGCACGAGGCGAATTACATTACCAGCAGTGCAGTTGATAATCATGCCCTTTTGCAGGCAGGCATCAACTATTGGCTTGCCCGGTTTTGCTAATTCCATTCCCAATAAAAGACCGCGCCCGCGAACTTCCGTAATTTTGTTAGGGAACTTTTTCTGTAAAGCTTCCAGCTGATTTTTAAAATAAGCACCGAGTTCCGCTGCTTTAGCGGCAAGCTTGTCTTCAATCATTACCAACAAAGAAGCATTGGCGGCAGCACAAGCTAAAGGATTGCCTCCAAAAGTTGAACCGTGATCGCCAGGCGCAAAAACATTGGCCAGCCGCTCCGTCGTCAGAAAAGCGCCTACAGGAAAACCGCCTCCCAAAGCTTTTGCCAGCGTGATAACATCCGGCTTTACTCCGCTATATTCCCAGGCAAACCATTTGCCTGTGCGGCAAAGGCCAGTCTGAATTTCATCAAAGACCAGAAGCGCATCATATTTATCGCATAAATTACGAACTTGCTGCAAGTATTCATCTGACGGAACATGCACGCCGCCTTCACCTTGAATAGGCTCCAAAATAACGGCACAAACATTTTCATCAATGGTATTCTCCAGTGATTTGATATCGCCGTATTCCACATATTCAAAACCAGCAGGCAGCGGATCATAACCTTCTTGATATTTAGGCTGCCCTGTAGCAGTCAAAGTTGCCAGCGTACGTCCATGGAAAGAATGCATGGCCGAAATGATTCTTTGCTTGCCTTCAGCCTTCAGATGACCATATTTGCGTGCCAATTTCAAAGCACCCTCATTGGCCTCGGCTCCGCTGTTGCAAAGGAATGAGCGATCAAAACCACTGACCTCCGCAAGCGTTTTGACTAAATCAGCCTGTACCTTGGTATAGTACAGATTAGAGCAATGAATAAGCTTGCCAGCCTGCTCTGCAATAGCATTAACCAATACCGGATGTGCGTGCCCAAGCGCATTGACTGCAATACCCGCCAGAAAATCCAGGTATTCGTTGCCATCCATATCATAAAGCTTGCAGCCTTTGCCGTGATCGAGCACGATTTGATTCCTGCTGAAAACCGGCAAATAATATTTTTCCGTATCTGCGATAACTGTTTCTTGCTTCATTCCTTATCCCCTCTAACAATTATTTATTATTCTTTTACTACTTCTGTGCCTACTCCGGAATCACTGAAGATCTCCATAAGGATGGTATGCGGCTCGCGTCCATCAATAATGTGAGTCTTATGCGCACCACCGGAAAGAGCCGTAATGCAAGCTTTTACTTTTGGTATCATGCCGCCGTCAATATTGCCGCGAATGATCAGTTCCTGAGCTTTTTCAAAAGTCAACGTGGAAATGAAGCTGCTTTCATCCCTGTAATCAGAATAAATTCCTCGAACATCAGTCAAAACAAGCAGCTTTTCCGCTTTCAAAGCACCGGCAATCTCCCCGGCAACGCTGTCAGCATTAATATTATAAGTTTCTCCGTTGATGCCTACACCGGTAGGAGCAATGACCGGAATAAAATCATTATCCAATAAAATATTTATCAGTTCCGTATTAATCTTTTCTACATTGCCGACAAAACCAATGTCAACAAGATTTACTTCACCGTTTTCGTAAACATCCGCCAAATGTTTTTTTGCTTGAATAAGGTTGGCATCTTTGCCGTTCAGGCCAACAGCACGGCCGCCTAAAAGATTAAGACGAACTACAAGATCCGTGTTTATTTTGCCTACTAGCGCCATTTCAGCGAGTTCTACGCTTTCAGCATCTGTAACCCTGAGACCGCTGACAAATTGTGTTTTCTTGCCAGCTTTTTGCAGCATCGCAGTAATTTCCGGTCCGCCGCCATGCACCACAACCGGTCTCAGACCTGCACAGCGCAAAAATACGATATCCTGAAGCACTTTATTTTTTATTTCATCATTGAGCATAGCATTTCCGCCATATTTTACAACGACTGTTTTGCCTTTGAAATCCCTCAAATATGGTAAAGCTTCCACCAATGTATTGATTTGTTCTTCTCTTATTAACATATTGCATACCCCTTTTATCATATATTTTATATTCTATGTATGATATTCTCCGTTAATCTTCACATATTCGTAGCTGAAATCACAAGTCCAGACCGTTGCTTTTTCTTCGCCAGCAGCCAGGTCAACAGTAATAGATATATCATGCTCGGCCATGATAGAAGCTAATTCTTCCAGTGGAACACCTACATTAAGTCCATTCTTCACCAATCGCACGCCACCAATACTAAGCGTTACGCGATCTGCCTGCATAGCTGCTCCCGAATAGCCGGCAGCACAAACGATTCGTCCCCAGTTAGGATCTTCTCCAAAGAAAGCTGTTTTGACCAAAGGTGACTTGGCTATCGCCATAGCCGCCAATTTAGCATCTGCAAAAGAAGCCGCGCCTATAACATTTACTTCCAGAAACTTGGTCGCACCTTCGCCATCATGAGCAATCATCTTCGCCAAATCTTGCGCTGTACGCAGAAATGCTTCGAAGAAAACAGGGTAGTCAGGATGATCCTCAGAAATAATTATCTCATTTTCGGCTAAACCATTGGCAAGTACTATCATGCTGTCATTAGTGCTGGTATCGCCATCAACAACTACCATATTAAAGGACTTGTCCGCTACCGCTTTAACTGTTCTTTTCAGCACATCTGGAGCAATCGCCGCATCAGTCGTGATGAAAGTAAGCATGGTCGCCATGTTAGGGTGAATCATCCCAGCGCCCTTGGCAATACCTGCAATTCTTGTTTTCTTGCCGCCAAGTTCAAATTCATAGGCAATTTTTTTGACAAAAGTATCGGTGGTCTGAATGGCCAAGGCGGCGCTTTCGCCCTCATTTTCATCCATTTGATCAATGGCATCCGCAATGCCTGTCCTTACTTTATCCATTGGCAGAAAATGTCCGATAACACCAGTCGAACAAACATATATACCTTTTTCATCGATATCCAATAATCCTGCTGTAAATGCTGCCATTTCCCTGGCGTCTGCCAAACCTTTTTCACCGGTACAAGCATTGGCACAGCCAGAATTCACAACTATAGCCTGCGCATATGCCTGTTTAGCAGCTTCGCGGCTAACAAGCACAGGTGCCGCACACATTTTGTTCTGTGTGAAAACCGCACCGGCAGCTGCGGGAACCGTACTCATAATAACTGCCACATCTTCCTTGCCGCTAGCTTTAATACCAGCTTTCACACCGGCGGCAATGAAACCATGAGGAGCCGTGAGCCAGCCGTCTATTTGTTTTATCATTTAATACGCCTCCTTAAGGATATATCGGCAGTTGTCTTAAGCCTGTTGTTTCTTCTATACCAAACATTACGTTCATGTTCTGCACAGCCTGTCCTGCCGCACCCTTGACTAAATTATCAATAACCGACATGGCAATAATGCGTCCTGTACGCCTGTCAATTTCCCAACCTATATCGACATAGTTGGAAGCTCTGACATTCTTTATTTCCGGGCAAGCTCCTTTGCCAAGTAAACGGATAAAGAACTCTTCACTGTAAAAATCACTATAAGCCTCTGCTACCTGCTTGTCAGTTACACCCTGCTTCAAGTCTGCATAACAAGTTGAAAGAATGCCTCTGTCAACCGGCAAAAGATGCGGTGTAAACTGAATAACAACTTCTTCGCCGGCAAAATAAGAATACGATTGTTCAATTTCCGGCGTATGGCGATGACTGGCAACACCATATGCATGGAAATTCTCGTTTACAGAACAATAAAGGCTGCCGACCTTCAAGCTGCGCCCAGCGCCGGTAGTGCCTGACTTGGCATCAACAATGACACCTTTCGTTTCAATCAGGCCAGCTTTGAACAAAGGCACTAAAGCCAGTATGCTGCAAGTAGTATAACAACCAGGATTCGCAAGGATTGTTGCAGTCTTAACTTCTTCTCTATACAATTCAGTAAGACCATACACGGCCTTTGCTGTCGAATCTTCGTGTTTTTGCTTGTACCACTCTTCAAAAACCTTGTGATCCTTAAATCTATAATCTCCGCCTAAATCAATGATGCGTACTTTGCTGTCACGCAGCCTTGAACCAATTTTCATGGCGTGCCCATGCGGCAGCGCTATAAAAATAACATCACTGTCAGCAGCAATCTGCTCAATTTCTTTCATACTGGCCAGTTCACGACTAACCCGTTTTGCCAAATGCGGATACATTGCCGCAATATTCTCTCCTGTACTGCTTTCTGAGGTAATAACACCCAACTCCACCTCCGGGTGGCCGTCAAGCAACCTCAAAAGTTCAACGCCGGCGTACCCTGTTGCACCAATAACGCTAGCCTTCATATCCATCCTCCTCTTTGCATGTTTATTATTATACATCTAATGTGAATTTTTTTGCAAGTGTTTTTACGAAAAAGCAGGCCGTAAAAGGCAATAGTCACTATTTGCCTTGATGAATTCAAATGGAGCGTATATTTTTATTCATCTTTTTTATTTTTATGCATGAATTATGCAATTATTTGTCATTGCCCCTGCCATAAAAGCTTCTCTTGCAATTGTCTATAACAGTAAACACTCCCCTATTTTATATGTACAATTTTACTACTATTAATTGCAATAATCAAAACTTTTTTACGCAGGAGATTATGATTTTACGCTACCTTTCTAACATTTTAAGCTGGCCATTAATATTCATTTAGGTTAGAATTATTAATAAAGAAATTATTATCCGGAGGTTTCTGCCAATGAAAAAAATTGGTTTCATATTAATCTTTCTTCTAATCTTCTTATTTTTCCCTTTTCCCAAAAATATCGGTCCCCAAAATAAACCGGACTTGAAGTCAATCAATAACTCTGTCGAATCAACGATAAAAACATCTGACTTTTCGCCGCTTTCCTTTTTGCCTGAACCATCTTCCTGGCCCCGACCGTTATATCTGGTTTGGCAAACAGCCTATATCAAGCAAACAGCTCAGGAAAAAGTGAATAAAGATGCCTGGGTCGCAATTGCAAAATTGCCGGCAACATTGCCGCAAGCTGTAATAGCAATAGAAGACCATCGTTTCTATGAACACGGCGGTGTTGACATTGATGGCATTTTCAGAGCTCTGCTTGCCAACATCCAGGCGGACGAAATAGTACAGGGCGGCAGCACACTAACCCAACAGCTGATAAAAAACACAGTGCTTACATCAACACAGACTGTCGAACGCAAAACCATGGAAATTTTTCTGGCTTTAATTGCCGAAAGTCGTTATTCCAAAGATGATATTCTTGAAATATATCTCAATAGTGCTTATTATGGTGCGGGGGCCTATGGTGTCAGCGAGGCAGCAAACATTTACTTTGCTAAAACTCCGGAAAATCTCTCTTTGGCTGAATCTGCCACTCTTGCCGGATTGCTCAATGCTCCTTCTGCTTTAAATCCTTATGAAAATCCAAAGGATTGTAAAAATCGCCGTGATTTGGTTTTAAAAACTATGGCCAAGCGCGGCATGATTACCGGTGCCCTTGCCTCCGACACCAGTAACGAGCCAATAGTCCTGCGCGGGAATTAGCTACTTATGAATAAAGGCCTTGCAGCATTCGCTGCAAGGCCTTTATATTTAGTCGGCAGTCATCTGCCAAGCTTTTCTTTCATGATTTTTTTATATGCTTCAACTCCGGGCTGATCGTAGGCATCGACATCTGCCAATTCACCTTCATAAGCTACGCTCAACATCAGAAAGTACAATAGTTGTCCAACATAATAAGTTGTCAGTTTCGGAAGCTGATAATTAGCATTAAAACGCAAGTCTTCATTTAAAGCTTGTGCATTCGCATCCAAAGCAATCTTTAACGCCTCATCTACACACATTCCATTATATTTAGCGAAAAATCCTATATTGCCAAAAGGATTTCCTAATTGCACATCACAGTTTTTTTCAAGAACTTCCACAAACTGAACTACCTTGTTCCTGCAGCCGTCCTGATGCTGCTGGGTCTGGGCATGCATATCAGTCGTACCAACAGCGGCAATAGGTGTCCTGCCATAGTTAATCTGTTGACCCTGTCGGTTGCAGCGTTTGCCAAGTGATTCTGCCAAAAGCTGAACATACCACTCGCCCAGTGATTTCAAACGCATGGAGTAAGGCATCAAAACCTCTATATCACAGCCATAACGTTCTGCCGCAATATATTTTAAAACGGCATTAAGCAGTGCTGGATTCTTAGCCGGGTCTTCTTCGCGGCAGGCAAGTTCCATGTCACGCGCTCCTGCCAGCAGTTCTTCTATGTCAATGCCAACAACTGCTGCCGTGATAAGGCCAGGATTACTCAGAACACAAAAGCGTCCGCCGACGCCTTCCTTAATATCAAAAGTCTGCCAGTTGTTTTCCTGAGCCAGTTGACATAAAGGGCTGGCAGCTGCTTCGCCATCAAGATCAGTGACAACAGTTACATCGACTTCAAATAGATCTGTTTCTTTTGTAAGCTGTTCATAAAAATAAACAAAAGCAGCAATCGTTTCCAGCGTTGTTCCAGATTTCGTTATCGGGATAAGCATCAGCCGGGTTTTCCCTTGTCCGGACAATTTCTTATACTGTGCCTGGCGAATAATTTCCTCTAACATTGAGGCATACTGATCAGCGTCAAGATTGTTTCCGCTGAAAAACACCTTTGGAAAGCCCCGTCTTTCCAAAGCTTTTTTTTGATTCCAAAATGAGCCCGCATGTATATCAAACAAAACCTTGTTCCCCAAATAAGAGCCGCCTATGCCAAAAAATATTACAGCTTCCTTCGTATCCCAGATTTGTTTGCTATAAGCTTTCAAAGTTTCAATAGCTGCCGGTGTGTTAGGATTACCATCCGCAATAATCGGCAGCCTTGTAAAATAAACAGGCTCCGGCTCGCCATTTTTTGACAAGTGCCCTTCAGCTACACCATTGGCTCGTATCCGTGCAAGACCCTTGACAGCCCGCTCAATTTGCCTTTGAATCGAAATGATGTCATCCGCTTTGATTAACCGTTCACCAAGCATATTTGTATAATCAAAGCAAAAACCAGAATCCAGCTTCAGCTTCCCGTTTAAATCCATCTTTTCACCGCCAAAATTATCCTTCTTTTGCCACTATATCTTTTAGATATGCCAAAAACTTATCACGCAGTTCCGGTTTTTTCAGTGCCTGTTCCACGGTCGCTTCAAGAAAACCTTGCTTATCACCCACATCATAACGACGGCCCTCAAAATTATAAGCTAAAATACTTTGCATTCTCGCTAATTCCTTCAGCGCATCAGTCAGCTGGATTTCCCCGCCACTGCCTGGTTTTGTTTTTTCTAAAATGTCAAATATCTCGGGAGCAATTATGTAGCGTCCCAAAACAGCAAGCCTGGATGGAGATTCGCTGACCGCCGGTTTTTCAACCATATCATTAACCGACCAGACCCTATCGCCAATTTTGGCTTTTGGCTCAATAATGCCATAGCTGGAAACCTTTTCTTCCGCCACTTCCTGCACACCCAAAATACTTGATCCCGTTTTATTATAAACGTCTATTAACTGTTTGAGGCAAGGTGTAGTGCTGTCAACAATATCGTCACCCAGCAAAACAGCAAAAGGTTCACTGCCGACAAAGTGTTTGGCGCATAAAATTGCGTGTCCAAGTCCAAGCGGTTCTTTCTGTCTGATATAGTGAATCGAAATATTCGATATTTCCTGCACCATTTCCAATAGTTCATCTTTATGATTATGTTCAAGCGTCAACTCTAATTCCAAAGAACGGTCGAAATGATCCTCAATCGACCTTTTACTGCGACCGGTGACAATCAGAAATTCTTCTATGCCGGAAGCAATTGCTTCTTCAATAATATACTGTATGGTAGGTTTGTCGACTATTGGCAGCATTTCCTTAGGCTGTGCCTTGGTAGCCGGTAAAAATCTCGTACCCAACCCAGCAGCAGGAATAACTGCTTTTCTAACTCTCGTGTACATGCTATCCACGCCCTCTGTCTATTAAATTTACATTTAATACTATACCACAGTTACACTGAAAATTAAAACCTGTTACGAATTATTCTGCAAAAGCAAGAGTCCTAATCAATTATGTATACATTTAAAAAAGGCAGGAATATTTATAGCTTTGCCGAATTATTCGTCTCATATCTCGTTTGCATAAATGTGTAAAACAAAGATAAATATAAAGCATAACCTGCTAAAATGGAGGAATTATTAATGTTTAAAACAAATGAATACTTTGGAGGGCAAGTAGTCTCTGTCGCTTTTGAAAACCAGGACGGGCCAGCAACTGTAGGTGTCATGGACATTGGGGAATATGAATTCGGCACCAACAGCACGGAATATATGACTGTCGTCAGCGGAAGCCTCTCTGTTCAGCTCCCGGGGGAAACTGAATTCAAAACTTATTTGCCATCCCAAACCTTCATAGTACCCCCAAACCAGAAGTTCAAACTAAAAGTCTCTGAGCAGACCGCTTACCTGTGCCTTTACAAATAAAAAGTGCTGAAAGTACAAAAACCCCGAAAACAATGTTTTCGGGGTTTTTGATAGAATATTAACGTTTAGAGAACTGGGAAGCTTGATCTTTAACTATTCCAAGAAAGGCTTGTCAAAAAAATGCTTTCAAAAATAGCAATAAATATTATTTTTTCGTCCAGCCATCATGCTGAGCATTTATACACAAAAATATTATTTTCTTTGCCGCGATCTATTAGATACCAAAAGCACCTCTGGCCGTCTTCAAAAGTTATTTTGCTGGTTTTATTACGCAACAGACAAATAGCAAGCAAACTACGTCTAATTCATCTCCATCTTATGCCTATACGATTTTAATTTGTTTTTAAGATAATGCCATCTACATATTAATATGATATCGGTTACTTTTTTTCAATAAAATTTCTACTTGCTAACCGTACCTAGTTATTCAACTATTATAAATTCAGCGTCGCTGTTTATAATAACACCAGCTTCAATTTGTTCATCTGTGAAATG
>JBOFWD010000053.1:0-11776 GCA_051653445.1 Acidaminococcaceae bacterium
GTCAGCGGGTTTTTGCTGTTAATCAATGAGCTTTGCTTTTATTCTTCCTTGCGTAGCAGATTGAGTTTTTCAAAAATCTTGAAGGAAAGACTCATGATGATGGCAACAATGGTTGCCAGTACCATGCCTTGAATACTCATAGTTCCAATTGTAAGCTTAGCTCCGCTGACGCCGATGATGAAGATAACGCCGGAAAGCACCATGTTGGAAGATTTGCTGAAATCAACTCTGCCGTCGACAAGAATGCGGATACCGGAAACGGCAATGACTCCGAAAAGCAGGCAGCAGATACCGCCCATAACGGGAACAGGGATGCTGCGGATAAGTTCGGAAAGTTTGCCTATGAAGGAAAGCGCTATAGCCATTACGGCAGCACCGCCGATTACCCAGACACTGTATACTTTGGTGATTGCCATAACGCCGATGTTTTCGCCGTAAGTAGTATTTGGAGTTGCTCCGAAGAACCCAGAGAGTATATTTGCCAGACCGTCTGCGAACAGAGAACGTGAAAGGCCTGGTTTCTCAATCAAGTTGCGTTCCACGATGTTGCCGGTGACAACCAGGTGGCCGATATGTTCTGCCAGAACAACTAAAGTTGCGGGGGCAATGATCATAATCGCTTCCAGATTGAATTCCGGCTGATATAATTGCGGGATTTGAAACCAAGGTGCATTGTAAACAGGTGTAAGGTCTACCATACCCATAACGAAAGCAAACGCATAGCCGCTGATTACGCCGATTAAGACCGGTATGATGGAAAAGAAACCTCTGAATGCTACGCTGCCGATAACAGTAACGGCAAGGGTGAACATAGAAACCGCTACGTTGTCGAAATTAATTTTGTCGCCGGTCAAACCAGCCATGCCGGCTGCTACAGGTGCTAGTTCGAGGCCGATGATGGCTACGATTGCTCCCATGCAGGCTGGCGGGAAGATGACATCTATCCACTTGGTGCCGACCATTTTAATAATGAAGGAGAATAGGCAGAAGAGCAGGCCGAAAACAATGAAGCCTGATTGTGCTGCCGCATAGCCGTGTGAGCTGAGGATAACCATAACCGGGGAAATAAAGGCAAAACTTGAACCTAAATAGGAAGGGATTTGGCCTTTGGTAATAAAAATGTAAAGCAGTGTACCTATGCCGTTCATTAAGAGACAGGTTGTCGGATTGACATTAAAAAGAAAAGGAACTAAGACTGTGGCGCCGAACATGGCAAATAAATGCTGGAGACTAAGTGGGATGTTAAGCAGAAGCGGCGGCCGTTCTTCAACTTGGATAATTCTTCTTTCCATCAAGTAAAAACCCCTTTGCGTCAAATTTTAACCTTTCTTATTTTAATTCCTTTTCTCTGATAAATCAATGGAGAGAGGGTGAATTCATGAATGTTTTTGTTGAAAATTATCATAAATGTTCTGATTTTGTTGCTGGTAGTGACTGACACTTTGCTTAGTAGTATAATTAATATGCAAAATCCAATTTTTAAGGAGGATAATTATGCACAAAAAGAGCAAGGTCATTTTATTATTGGTGTGTTTTGTATTTTTGCTTGCCGGGCAGGCTTGGGCCGCAGAGCGGGAATATGATGTTGTACGTGTTAATGGTTCGGTTACGCGGGAAGTTGCTCCTGACACGGCGTTTGTCAATGTGGGAGTAAATACGCAGGGTAAAACTGCGGAAGAGGCTAGAAATACCAATGCTGAAGTAATCAACAGCGTAATCTCTTCATTAGAAAATATCGGTATCGCCAAAGACGATATAAAAACCGTTGGTTATAGCCTTAGACCGGAATACAGCGAGGCTTCTAAAGGCAAGCATATTATCACCGGCTACAATATGAATTACAGCCTTAGTGTTAAAGTTCAGGATTTGCAAAAGGTCGGAGCGGTGATTGACCAGATGTTTGCTGATGGCGCCAATGTTTTTAATGGAGTTACTTTCACTGTCAGCAATCGTAAAGACCTCGAAAGAGAAATGTTGGCTCTTGCTTTGAAAAATGCGGAAGAAAAAGCAGGTATAGTAGCCGCTGCCGGTGGTCGCACTTTGGGTAAAATGGTTGCAGCAAATATTGGCAGCGTAGGCGGTATGGACTATAACGATTCAAATTATGAAACTCTGGCTCTTTACAAATCAGTAGCAGGGGCTGCACCGACTCAAATAATGGCGGGCAACCTTAAAGTAAGCGCTGACGTTGATGCGGCTTTTGAATTATTATAACTTGCTATGTAATGTAATATAATGTAAAAGGATGTGGCTGCTTATGAAAAAAATGATTATCTTCTTTGTTGCGGCTATGTTGCTGATGACTTCTGCCGTGGCTTTTGCTGAAGAGGGAAAAGAGTTAATGAAAGACAAAGTGCAGCAATATCAGCTGGACAATGATCCTGCGTACCAAGCTGCTTTGGCAGAAAAGCAGGCTAACATGCCAAAAGTTGTTGTTCTTTATGTGAACAATTCTAAAAGCACTTATGATGATGAGGTTGACAAGAATATAAAAAGCAATTTGGCTAAAGCAATAAGCCCTGAAAAATATTTGATGATTGAGGGCTCCCCTTATGTTGAGAAGCTCAAAAAAGCTGGTATTACAGATATTGCCACAGCTGAAAGGGCTGATGTTATTTCCGCATTTGCCGGAGATGACCTCGATTATGTGATTTTTCTTGAGGTGCAACCGTTTGTTGCCCGTGATAAAATGACATTTTTCACAATTGGCAAAGATGTGACAGCAACTGTTCCTTTTAAAATGATAGATGTTGTTAATAATAGATATTTGTATAATGGCAAATTCACGGAAAAGGTCTCTGATAGCACGATTATAGGTGGTATTGGCAACAAGTCGGTTGCTATGAAGGCATTGGATAAAATCAATGCGCAGATAAACGCTGTCATCGCGGATAGGCTGCCGACGGCAAAGCAATCGTCGCTTACAACTAAATAGTAAAAAAATAATAGCCGGCTGCACCGCAGCCGGCTATTATTTTTTGTTAATCACTATTTTTTCGGCAAGGTGTAGTTTTTGAGGGGTTCTAACATTTCTTTGCTTTCCGCTGGGTTTTCTGCGGCAATTTCTTCGAGAGCAGCAAAGTTTTTCAGTTCCTTGCCCCACTTGAAGCAGTCTTCATCGCTGTAGCAGGCAACGACAATTGGTTTGCTTGCGAGTTCAGGAGTGTTGCCTGCATCATCGGTTATGATGATATAGGATTGTTCGGAAGGAAAGTCCATGCCGAAAATGGTAATATGTTCTTCTTCGGTTTCTGATTCCCAAAAACCAAGTTTTTCAAATGCTGGATTAAGCTGGGTCATTACAAGTCACCCCGTTTTCTAGATTATCTATGTATAGGATAGACCATTGGGAACGGTTTGTCTATGTAAAAAAATGACGCGCAGTACTGCATTTTCTTATGGTCTATAGTATAATGAACAAAGAAAAATGAGAAGGGGTGCGACAAGATGCCAAAGAGGGAAAAGTATCATCCATCTGCGCTGCAAATAGAATATGTTTGTCCTAAATGCGGTAAGCATCTGGCTTGGGCGCTTCCATCGACGATAATACAATGTCCGGGTTGCGGTAAATGGGTAAACAGTAAAAACCGTAAGATTGAAAGTGAAGTGTTTTTGCCGACTGACAGCAATCAGTTGGTTTTATTTCCTGATTGATAAAATGTTTAAGAGAGGGATAGGTGTTATGGAAAAAATATGGCAGGAAGCTGCAGTAATGCAGGATGAACTGGTAGCACAAAGAAGAGATTTGCATAAATATCCGGAGTCTGCCTGGACTGAGTTTCGTACGGCTGCGCAAGCGGCAAGTATCCTTGAAGCCTTGGGGTACGAAGTCTTGTGTGGCGCAGAGGTTGTCAAAAAAGAAGACATGATGGGCGTTCCTGACGAAGATGTTCTGGAAAAAGCAATGCAAAGAGCTTTGGAAGAGGGTGCTGAACAGAAATGGGTAGAAAAAATGCGCGGCGGCAAAACGGGTGTTGTCGGTATTATGCGCTTTGCTAAACCGGGAAACGTGGTGGGATTGCGTTTTGACATGGATTCTAATGAAGTCGGTGAAACGAATGCAGATACGCATTTCCCCGTCAGCGATGGCTTCCGTTCTTTGCATGAAGGTTTAATGCATGCATGCGGCCATGATGGTCATGTCGCGGTAGGCCTTGGTGTTGCGAAACTGATTGCACAGAACAAAGATGAGATGAGCGGAACTGTCAAAATTATTTTCCAACCGGGTGAAGAAGGTGTGCGTGGTGCCAAAGCAATGGTTGCCAGTGGCATTGTAGATGATGTTCAATACTTTTTATCCGGACATATCGGGTTTAATGCCAATAGAGATGGCATGATTGCTTGTATGACTGATGGTTTTTTGGCAACAACTAAGCTGGATGCTTATTTTACAGGAAAATCAAGTCATGCGGGAGCAGCGCCGGAAGAAGGACGCAATGCCCTTTTAGCTGCAGCGGCGGCAAGTATTGCGCTGCATTCCATATCTCGCCACGGCAAAGGCGTATCCCGTATCAATGTTGGAGTTTTGGATGCCGGTACCGGGCGCAATGTTTTGCCGGATCGTGCTGTAATCAAACTTGAAACGCGCGGTGGTAATACCGAAATAAATGATTTTATGGTCAGTGAAGCAAAACGGATGATCAAAGCTGCTGCTGACTTATATAACGTTGAAGTAAAGATTGAAGAAGTTGGCGGTGCGCCTTCCTGTGCCTTGAATGAGGATATGGGAGAAGAAGTATACAAAATTGCGGTTGCTTCTGAGAAATTCAGCGAGGTTGTGCCGAAAGTGAATCTTGGTGCCAGCGAAGATTGCTCGTATTTCATGGAGAGGGTGCAGCAATTAGGCGGTAAGGCTGTCTACATGATGTATGGTTCTTCTCTTAAGGCTGGTCACCACAATTCTGCATTTGATTTTAATGAAGACTGTTTGTCAAAAAGTGTGGGTTTAATAACTTTGCTTGCCAAGCATTTTAGCGAAAAATAATTTCAACGATTATTTGACTTTTGTTAGTGTAAGTGATAAAATTTTCTAAAACAGAATAGCACCTTTAAACTAGTCCTGTGAGACTAAGTAAGGGCCTTTGGAGTAAAGAAAACCATCAGCCTTCTTGCCGCATAGGACAAGAAGGCTTTATTTTTTGTGTACCTCACATCTTTAAGTGATACAGAGAGATCAGTAAGAGTGTTGTAACAAGTATAAGCATCACCATTGTTATAATTACACCTATTGCTCTTGGCTATAGGTGTTTTTTTTGAAGTAAAATTTGTGTTGGAGGTAAGAAAATGGCAAAAGCAAATGTATCACTCTCCGGTAGGGATATCCTGGACCTGACATCGATGAGCGTGGAAGAATATGAGCTGGTTATGCAAACGGCGACAGAAATGAAAAAAATTATGAAAAGGGACATCAAGAAAGTTCCTTCCTTGCGCGGTAAGTCAATCATCAACCTGTTTTATGAAGCAAGTACCAGAACAAGAACTTCTTTTGAGTTGGCTGGCAAGTATCTGGGCGCCGATGTTGTTAATATCACTACTTCCGGTTCGAGTATTACTAAGGGAGAATGCCTGCGTGATACTATTCTGACAGTACAGTCGATGGCCTGTGATGCCATAGTAATGAGGCATCCGGTAGAAGGCGCAGCTGCTTATGCTGCCAAAATTTCTGATGCAGTGATCATCAATGCGGGCGACGGCGCACATGCTCATCCTACCCAGGGCTTGCTTGATATGTTTACTATCAGGGAGCAGGGCAAAAACTTCAAAGGGCTTAAGATGGCTATTATTGGAGATATCTTGTACAGCCGCGTGGCCAGAAGCAACATTGCAGCCTGGACGAAATTAGGCGCTGATGTCCATGTATCGGGGCCTAAGACGCTGATTCCTTACGGCATTGAAGAGTTGGGCGTAACAGTGCACAAGCGTGTTGAAGAGGCAATAGAAGGGGCTGATGTTGTAGACATTCTGCGTATTCAGCTGGAGCGCCAGAAAAGCGGCTTGTTCCCGACGCCACGTGAGTATGCGCGTATTTTCGGTATCAATGAGCAAAAACTGAAACTGGCTAAACCGGATGTAACTGTTTTGCATCCCGGCCCGATGAACAGAGGTCTTGAGATTTCCTGGGAAGTTGGTTACTGCGATAACGCGGCGATAAGAGATGAAGTGGAAAACGGTGTGGCAGTACGTATGGCATTGTTATTTTTGACTTTGACAGGGGGCAAGAAAATTGAAAACATTGATTAAAAACGGCAGAATTGTTGATCCAAGCCAAAATTTAGACGCGGTAATGGATTTATTAATAGAAGACGGTGTTGTAAAAGCTATTGAGAAGAAGATTACGGAAAAAGCTGATGAAACATACGATGCCAAAGGTCTTCTTGTTACACCTGGACTTGTTGATGTTCATACACATCTGCGTGAACCTGGCCTGGAGGCCAAGGAAGATATCGTTACCGGTACAAAGGCTGCGGCTGCCGGCGGTGTTACAACGATAGCATGTATGCCAAACACTAAACCTGTAGTTGATAGTTCAATACTGGTTTCGGGTATCAAGGATCGCGCGGCACGCGAAGGCTATGTAAATGTTGAAGTAGTCGGTGCTATCACCAAAGGGCTGGAAGGCAAAGAGCTTGCTGAGATGGGTGATATGGCGCAGAAAGGGGCAATGGCCTTTTCTGATGACGGACACTATGTAAGCAGCACAAGAACTTTTACCCTGGCGGCAGAATATATTTCCGCTTTTGACAAGATATTGATTTCCCACTCCATTGACCATGAATTAGCCAGCGATGGCTATATGCACGAGGGTGTCGTTTCCGCCCGCATCGGCGTACCTGGCATACCGGCACTTGCTGAAGACGTTGCGGTAGCAAGAGATATTCTGGTTGCTGAGTATACCGGCGCACATGTTCATATAGCACATGTAGCGAGTAAAGGTGCAATCGAATTAATCCGTCAGGCTAAGAAACGCGGCATCCCCGTAACTTGTGAAGCAACAGTCCATCATCTGACGCTTACCGATGAAGCTTGTGTGGATTATAACACGGCAACGCGCGTCTCGCCTCCTTTGCGCTCCCGAGATCATGTCGAAGCAATTCGCGAAGCGCTGAAAGATGGTACGGTCGATGCAATTGTAACAGACCATGCTCCGCATGCGCCTGAAGAAAAAGATGTTGAATTCCGCTACGCTCCCTGTGGATTCTGTGGCTTGGAAACTTCTCTCGGCGTAATTTTAACTGAACTTTATCACACCAACCTATTCACAATTAATGAAATTGTTGGTAAAATGAGTACTGAGCCTGCGAATATTTTTTCATTAAATGCTGGAAGTTTAAAAGTTGGCAAACCAGCAGATGTGACTATAATCGACTTAAACAAGGAATGGGTTGTTGATAGTGTGAAATTTTATACACGCGGCAAGCTGACTCCGTTTGAAGGCAAGTCCTGCAAGGGCAAAGCTGTTGCGACTATGGTAGCAGGTAAATTTGTGATGAGAGATGGTGTAGTATGCACAAGATAAAAGGAAAGTTAGTGCTCAAAGACGGCAGCGTCTTTGAGGGCGATTTATATGGCAAGCGCAATGCTGTCGGTGAAGTCGTTTTCACCACCGGTATGAGCGGTTATCAGGAAACAATGACAGATCCGTCTTTTTGCGACCAGATTGTAGTTCTTACTTATCCTTTAGTAGGCAATTATGGCTGCAATTCGATGTTTGATCAGTCTAATAGATGCTGGTACCAGGGCTTGGTTGTAAGCGAGCTTTGTGATGAGCCGAGCAACTGGCGCAGCGAAGAGTCTCTGCCGGCTTTTTTGGAAAGACACGACATACCGGTTTTAACCGGCGTAGATACCAGGGCAATTACTCGTATAATTCGTCAACACGGTACTTTAGCCGGCGTCATAGTTCCTGCTGATATGCCGCAGGAAGAAGTCGAGAAGCTTTTTGCGACACCAGAAGAACACGGTCAGGTCGCTAAAGTCTCCACTCCGGAGATTTATACCATGGGTGAAGGCAGCTATCATGTGGCGGTGCTTGACCTTGGCATAAAGAAGCATATTCTTACATCACTGGTTCACTTTGGCTGCCGTTTGACGGTATTCCCGGCTTTTACGACGGCAGAAAAAATATTGTCCTTCAATCCTGATGGTATCTTTTTGTCCAATGGACCTGGGGACCCGAAAGATCTTGGTTCCGTAGTTGAAAATGTCAAAAAAATGTTGGGCAAGAAACCGATTTTCGGTATCTGCATGGGCCACCAGGTAATGGCTCTGGCGAATGGCGCTGATACTTTCAAACTGCCTTTCGGCCATCGCGGCATAAATCATCCGGTAAAGGATTTTCTGGCAAAGAAAGTTGTAATTTCTTCGCAGAACCATGGCTATGCGGTTGTTGAAGATTCTCTGAAAGATATCAATGCTGAAATAACGAATGTTTCACTGAATGATGGGACGATTGAGGGATTAAAATACCTTGACCATCCGACCTTCACTGTGCAGTATCATCCGGAAGCTTCTCCGGGACCATCCGGCCATGAATATTTATTCGAACGTTTTATAAAAATGATGGAGGAATGTCGAGATGCCGAAAAAAACTAACATAAAAAAAGTACTCGTAATCGGCTCCGGCCCGATTATCATTGGACAGGCGGCAGAGTTCGACTATGCTGGAACTCAGGCTTGCCGTGCTTTGAAAGAAGAAAATCTTGAGGTTGTGCTCGTCAATAGTAATCCGGCAACGATTATGACTGATGTTAATATCGCTGACCGTGTTTACGTAGAGCCTTTGAATACTGAATTTCTGGAAAGCGTCATCAGGAAAGAACGTCCGGATGCGCTTCTGGCTACGCTGGGCGGACAGGTTGGCTTGAACCTTGCTATGGATCTTTATGAAAAAGGTATTCTTGCGGAATATAACGTTGAGCTTTTAGGTACTCAGATTGAGAGTATCAAAAGAGCGGAAGACCGGGAATTGTTCAAGGCAACAATGGAGAAAATCAATCAGCCGATTCCTGAGAGTACAATCGTTGAAACTGTGCGTGCAGCTAAGGAATTTGCGAGCAAAGTTGGTTTCCCACTTATCGTCAGACCGGCTTATACTTTGGGAGGTACCGGCGGCGGTATTGCAGGAAATGAAGAAGAGCTCGATGAAATCGTTAACAAAGGTTTAAAATACAGCCTTATCGGCCAGGCACTGATTGAGCGCAGCGTGGCCGGTTGGAAAGAAATAGAGTATGAAGTAATACGTGATGCGGATGATAACTGCATTACCATTTGTAACATGGAAAACCTTGATCCTGTAGGCGTTCATACCGGCGACAGCATCGTAGTTGCTCCGTGTCAGACCCTGAATGACCGCGAAGTACAAATGCTGCGTACTGCTTCCATTGATATTGTTCGCGAACTTGGCGTACAAGGCGGCTGTAATGTGCAGTTCGCACTTGATCCTGATTCCGAACGTTATATTGTAATAGAAGTAAATCCAAGGGTAAGCCGCTCTTCCGCTTTGGCTTCAAAAGCAACCGGTTATCCGATTGCCAAGGTTGCCAGCAAAATAGCAGTTGGCTACACTCTGGACGAGATTCAAAACGCGGTTACCAAGAAAACGACTGCTTGTTTTGAACCTGCTTTGGACTACGTAGTGCTGAAAATTCCGCGTTGGCCTTTTGATAAATTCGTGTCGGCTGACAGAACGCTGGGAACCCAGATGAAGGCTACCGGCGAAGTAATGTCAATCGAAAGAAATATGGAAGCGGCAATGCTAAAATCCGTACGTTCTTTGGAAATTGGCCTGACCCATCTGGAAATACCTGAACTCAAGCTTCTTTCTGATGAGGAAGTATTTGACAAGATTCAGGATGTGAACGATGAACGTTTCTTTGTGATTGCTGAAGCTTTCCGACGTGGTAAAGATTTGGAAGAAATCCATCAAATCACGAAAATAGACCGCTTCTTCCTGCGCAAAGTTCACAATATCGTTGATATGGAAAAAGTTATCAAGAATGAACCGATGACGGAAGAAGTGATGCGTAAAGCCAAGAAAATGGGATTTGCTGATGTCACTATCGGTGAATATATAGGCAAGCCTGCGCTTGAAGTTCGTGCAATGCGCAAATCATGGGGAATCGTACCGACCTACAAAATGGTTGATACCTGTGCTGCAGAGTTTGAAGCACACACCCCGTATTATTATTCTACCTATGCTACCGAAGATGAAGTTATCGTATCCGACAGGAAAAAAGTTGTGGTTCTGGGTTCCGGGCCGATCCGTATAGGTCAGGGTGTTGAGTTTGACTACTGCTCGGTACATTCTGTCTGGGCGTTGAAGGAACTTGGCTACGAAACGATTATCATAAATAATAACCCTGAAACAGTAAGTACAGACTTCGATACATCAGATCGTCTGTATTTTGAGCCTTTAACGCTTGAGGATGTTCTGAATATCATTGAAAAAGAAAAACCTGAAGGTGTCATTGTGCAGTTTGGTGGTCAGACAGCTATCAATCTTGCCGGTCAGCTTGATAAATGCGGTATCAAAATCCTTGGTTCGAGTGTGGACAGCATCGACTCCGCTGAAGATAGAGAACGGTTTGACGCGCTTTTGACGGCCGTCGATATTCCGCGTCCGCAAGGCCATACAGTTTTTGACATAAATGGCGCTTTGAAAGCTGCCAAAGATGTCGGCTATCCTGTCATGGTTCGTCCTTCTTATGTATTGGGCGGGCGTGCGATGGAAATAGTATACAGCGATGATGAACTCAGACATTACATGACAAATGCGGTTAAAGCTTCCAAAGAGCATCCTGTGCTTGTTGACCATTACCTGATGGGAACAGAAGTAGAAGTTGACGCTATCTGTGATGGAACTGACGTTTTGATTCCTGGCATTATGGAACACATCGAACGCGCAGGCGTTCATTCCGGCGATAGTATTGCGGTTTATCCACCGCGCAGCTTGAGTGAACAGGTTATCAAAACTATCATTGAGTACACAAATAAGCTGGCACTTGGACTAGAAGTACATGGCATGATTAATATTCAGTTCATTGTACGTGATAATCAGGTATATGTTATCGAAGTTAACCCGCGTTCCAGTCGTACCGTACCTTTCCTGAGCAAAGTGACCGGTATAGCGATGGTTAATGTTGCGACCAAGGCTGCTATGGGAATCTCCATTCGCGAACAGGGTTTAAAACCTGGTCTTGGTTTCTTCCCGGATTATTATGCAGTAAAAGCACCTGTATTCTCCTTTAATAAGATGTCCGATGTAGATATCACGCTTGGGCCTGAGATGAAGTCTACCGGTGAAGTAATGGCTATTGACTATCAATATTCACGTGCTCTTTATAAAGCCTGCATTGCGTCCGGCATTAATATACCCAACGAAGGTGCCATTCTGATAACGGTTGCAGACATGGACAAACCTGAGGCTGCTGAAATTGCTGCTGGTTTTGCGGACCTCGGCTACGAAATTATCGCGACAGGCGGTACGGCAAAATTCCTGCAGAAAAAAGGCATTAATGTGACCGTGGCAACCAAACTGAGCGAGGGTACGCCAAACATTCTTGATGACATAAAACAAGGACGTATTGCAATGGTAATCAACACCCTAACTCATGGCAGGGATGTTGCCCGTGATGGTTTCCAAATCAGGCGTTCAACTGTTGAACACGCGATACCATGTTTAACTTCTATCGATACAGCAAGGGAATTGCAGCATGTCATGTCCGCTATGCGCCGTCGTCGCATGGTGAGCATAATAGCTCTTCAAGATTTAGCTTGG
>JBOFWD010000054.1:0-2069 GCA_051653445.1 Acidaminococcaceae bacterium
AGCATCTGCAGCCACTAGCGCAAGCATTCTTGTCCTCAATATTTCTGCGCTTACCAGAAGAGGACGAATCTTATCTTCCACATCAGCAAATTTTTCTTTACCTAAAGTCAGATTTGAAACCATGGAAGTCAATGCTGCCGCTATTGCTCCGGCTAAAGCTGCGGCGCCACCGCCGCCAGGTGTGGGTTCCTTGGAAGCAAGGTCGGTTAAAAAATCTTTACATGATTTATCAAGTAATTGCGTTTCCATTATATCAGCCTCTCTTTAATTAGGATGCAAGTCTTAGATAGCCAACAGACAGAAATTCGTCTGCACGATAATTGTTGTTTTTTAATTTTGTAGGACAAAGTTGAAAAATTGCTTAATGCCGTCAGCATACAGTATGTTTTACAGCCTTGTCAAGATTACGTTCACAACCCTTTCACTAAAAATACTGTTTTAACTGCTTTATACTTTTTGTTTAAAGCAATAAAATTATTGCTATTCAGTCTTTTCAATGTGTCAAAGCTGCCTTGAAGTAAAATACACAGTAGAATTATAATATTATGTTTTCGGCACAAGCACTTATTTTACCTTTTCTTTTCTTGAATTTTTATTTTATTGGTAGTATATTTATAGGGTAAAGCAATAAAGTGGGGACGTAGCTCAGCTGGGAGAGCGTACGGTTCGCATCCGTAAGGCCGAGAGTTCAATCCTCTTCGTCTCCACCAGCACTATAAATTAGATTAGATAACTATCTGAGGTTTTATGATGGGGGCGTTTAATAAAATGCATATTGATTTGCATAAATATTTATTCAATTTGGCTTTTTGCTGAGCTCATGCTTCGTTCGTCTGCTCAAGTAAAAAGCTGTTTTTATATCTTAATCCTCATTTTCTGCTGACGAAACTTTGTTTGAAAAGCACCTGATAAAAATGATTAAATCAACTTTTATTAAATTGCACAATCTATCTTACCGGGGGTTAACTCATGAAGCAAACATTCAAGCACTTCAACACATCCTACAAAGCAGCACGCCGATATGATAAGACTTTTCGTTCCATTGATTACGACGAGTTAACCGGTCTTCCCAGCAAAGTTCTGTTTCACAAGAAAGTCCATGAACTGCTGACAAATGAATATGAAAAGCAATACTGTATTGCGCTTTTTGACATTGATAAATTCAAACTGGTAAATGATTTTTTCGGTTCGCAAACAGGTGACCGTTTACTTTGCCACATTGCCAGACTCCTAGAAAAATATTTTACAGGTGTGGAAGACGCTGTTTGCTGTCGTCTGGAATCTGACCGTTTTGCGGCTTGTTTTGCTTTTTCGAGCAAGGCATGCACTTCTTTCGTTGAGCATATCACAAAGAACTTGCAAAAGTGCCCGCTAAACTTTGAGCTTTCCGCTTATTTTGGCATTTATCTGCCAGATAATCCTGACTTACCGGTAAATATTATGTGTGACCGCGCAATGCTGGCACAAAAAAACATCAAAGGCCGTTTTGATACAAACTATGCTTTTTACGAAGAAAGTCTTCTTCAACAATTGTTATACAAACGAGAAATTACCAGTCGTATAAATCAGGCTCTAAAAGAAAAGCAATTTGAAATCTATTTGCAGCCAAAAGTTCATTTAATAACACACAAAATAGTCGGAGCTGAATCTTTGGTGCGCTGGAACCATCCTACCTTGGGTTTGCTTTCACCAGGCGATTTTATCACAATCTTTGAAGAAAATGGTTTTATAACGAAACTTGACACCTTTGTTTGGGAAGAAACCTGCCGCCTGCTGCGCAAATGGATTGATGAAGGACGCACGCTCTTTCCTGTTTCCGTCAACATTTCCCGCCTTGATTTATTGGATCCGTCTTTTTTTTCGTCACTCACTGAGCTAGTCGAAAAATATCAAATTGATCCTAAAATACTAAACCTCGAACTTACTGAAACCGCTTATATAAAAAGATATGAAGAAATAAAGCTGATGACAGATAAATTGCGGCATTATGGTTTTTCCGTCCACATGGATGATTTCGGCAGTGGTTATTCTGCGCTGAATCTGTTGCAGGATATTGCTATTGATACCTT
>JBOFWD010000055.1:0-2138 GCA_051653445.1 Acidaminococcaceae bacterium
TCACCATCGAATAAATTGCCATATCACAAAATACAATTTTATCGCCAACACTGAGCGCCTTGTCAAAGGAATAATCGCCTATTATATCGCCAGCCAGGCAAGTCGGCCCACCAAAACGGTAGGTATAGGCTTTTTCCTCGGGCTGACCGGAGCCTATGACTCTCGGTCTGTATGGCATCTCAATAACATCAGGCATATGGCAGGCTGCAGAGGCATCAAGAACGCCTATTTTCATGCCATTGTCCAAAACATCAACTACCTTGCTTACCAGGTAGCCTGTATTCAGTGCCACGGCTTCGCCGGGTTCCAGATACACTTTTACGTTATACTTTTCTTTGAAGCGCTTAATAGCTGAAATCAAGGCCTCAACATCATAGTCTGCTCTGGTAATGTGATGGCCGCCGCCGAAATTGACCCATTCCAGCTTGCAAAGATACTGTCCGAATTTTTCTTCAACAGCTGCCAAGGTCTCAATCAAGGCGTCTGCATTCTGTTCACAGAGAGTGTGAAAATGCAGACCGCTGATGCCGTCCAAAAGCTCCGGGCGGAAATTCGCCAAGGTGATGCCGAGGCGCGAGCCTGGTGAACAGGGGTCATAAATAGCATGATCCTGCGTGGAATGTTCCGGATTGATGCGCAGGCCAAATTTCTTTTTGCTTTGCAAGGCTCTATCTCTGAATTTTTCCCACTGTGAAAAAGAATTGAAAATTATATGGTCGCAAATCTCCAAGATCTCATCAAATTCTTCTTCCTCATAGGCAGGTGAAAACACATGATTTTCCTTGCCCATTTCTTCATGTCCAAGCTTCGCTTCGTACAAACCGCTGGCCGCAGTGCCGCTCAGGTATTTAGACATCAAGGGATAAAGCGAAAACATGGAAAAAGCTTTTTGGGCCAGCAAAATATGGCAGCCGGCTTCTTTTTCCACTCGCTGCAGCAGTTCAAGGTTTTTGATAAGAAGCTTTTCGTCAACTATATAATAAGGAGTCTTAACCTTATCGAGATCGAATCCTAATTCCATTATTCCACCAAAATCGGGTTGAAATCTTCAACCCAAGGAAGTCCCCATTTGTTAAGTGCTTCCATGAAAGGATCCGGATCAAATTCTTCTATGTTGTGAACGCCTGGTTTTTGCCAGGTGCCATTCATAACAAGCATCGCACCAATCATGGCCGGCACGCCTGTTGTATAGGAAATGGCCTGTGACTCAACTTCTTTGTAGCACTCTTCATGATCGCAGACGTTGTAAACATAATAAGTTTTTGGTTTGCCATCTTTAATGCCTTGGAAAATACAGCCAATATTGGTTTTACCTTTTGTCCGTGGGCCCAGGGAAGCCGGATCTGGCAGAACGGCCTTCAAAAATTGCAAAGGAACAATCTTCTTGCCTTCAAATTCAATCGGCTCTATGGAAGTCATGCCCACATTTTCCAGACATTTCAGGTGCGTCAGGTAGCTTTGGCCAAAGGTCATAAAGAAACGAATTCTTTTGATGCCTTTGATGTTGAGTGCCAAGGATTCCAATTCTTCATGATGAAGAAGATACATGTCTTTTTCACCGATTTGCGGGAAGTTGTAGACTCTCTTGATTTCCATAGGTTCGGTTTCTATCCACTCGCCGTTTTCCCAGTAACTGCCGTTAGCGGTAACTTCACGGATATTGATTTCAGGGTTGAAGTTGGTAGCGAAAGGATAGCCGTGGTCACCGGCATTAGCGTCAAGGATGTCAATATAATTAATTTCATCAAAATAATGTTTTTGTGCGTAGGCAGAGAAAACTCCTGTTACACCGGGGTCAAAACCGCTGCCTAGAAGTGCCGTAATACCGGCCTTTTCAAAACGTTCGCGGTACTCCCATTGCCATTTGTATTCAAACTTAGCGGTATCAAGCGGTTCATAGTTGGCGGTATCAACATAATGAGTCTTGGTAGCCAGGCAGGCATCCATGATTGTAAGATCCTGATAAGGAAGTGCCAGATTAAGCACTACATCCGGTTTAAAGTGATTAATCAAAGCAACGATTTCATCAACGTTGTCAGCATTGAGCTGCGCAGTATGGATTTTGGTCTTGCCGCCGTCCAATTTAGCTTTTAAAGCATCACATTTACTTTTTGTTCTGCTGGCAATCATAATTTCTT
>JBOFWD010000056.1:0-3775 GCA_051653445.1 Acidaminococcaceae bacterium
TTCTTGTTACAGCGCCATACTGTGAACCCACAGCCATCGCACAGC
The DNA here is from genome assembly GCA_051653445.1 of Acidaminococcaceae bacterium. Classification (GTDB taxonomy): domain Bacteria; phylum Bacillota; class Negativicutes; order Acidaminococcales; family Acidaminococcaceae; genus RZYP01. The sequence goes on from JBOFWD010000056.1 coordinate 46, forward strand.
CCGTTGCCGAGGCTACTTCAGCAAGCATTTGGTTTTCAGCCGCTAAAATATCTGCACCACCGGTAATGGCGTTAATAACTAAAGGCTTATTCAATTTAATGTTTGCAATATTTGTAGATATTTTGATATTTTGAGAATCTAGATCAGGCAGACAATTGTGCATAAAACGCACATCCTCCAAACCAGTTGTTATTGGTCCGTCAGATAGCTGCGCAAATAACCTGATATGATCAGTCTTTCTCTTTGCACGAATCATCGCACATCCTCCAAATTTATTCAGCTTTAATTGCGGCTAATTTTTCGGAAATATCTACTGACAATTCTGGATTAGTATTCAGAAACGGAGTATATTCCGCCTTCTCTTCATCATGAAGTGCTTTGGCAATACTTAGGCTGACTTTTTTATGTTTTCTATCTATTTTAAGCACTGTCGCTTTCACTTTTTGACCTAATTTGAGCACGTCTTCAGGCTTAGAAACGCGTTCTCCTGAAATTTCAGAAACGTGTACCAATCCTTCAATGTTGGCTGTTATTGCAACAACAGCCCCAAAAGATAAAAATCTTTCAACTGTACCTTCAATAATATTTCCCTCTTTAAGTTTTTCAATATCAACCTGCCAAGGATCTTGAGTGATCATCTTGATGCTTAGAGCAACTCTCTTTTCTTCCTGATTAATGCTTTTTATGAATACTTCTACTTCTTCGCCTTCTTTGTAAAGGTCAGACGGCTTTTTGCCTCGATCCCAAGACATTTCTGAAACATGCACTAATCCTTGCACACCATGTGCGATTTCAACAAAAAGTCCGAAATCAGTCAATTTCTTGACAGTCCCTTTAATAGTCATACCTTCATTAATGCTCTCATATGCAATCTTTTCAGCAGCTATCTTGGCATTTCTGGCAGCTTGAAAGCGTGCTTCTTTTTCTTCCCTGAATAATTTATCAGCGGCAGTTTTTTCAGCTCTAAGCAAGTCTTTTCTGGAAAGGACCAAACGTTTTTTTGCAGGATCGAACTCAATAACTTCGGCTTGTAAAGTTTTACCTACATAAGATGCGATATTATCAACACGTGTTAATTCAAGATGTGATGCCGGAATGAAACCAACAACTCCGTTTACAGAAACGGTAAGGCCGCCTTTCACAGCCGAAAGCCCCTTAACATCTAATATCTTTTTATCTGTTGCTACGCTTTTAATTGTTTCCCAAGCTTTTTCAGCATCAGCTTTAATTTTTGATAATTCAACAAAACCATCCCTGTTTTCACTTGCTACTACTTTAGCAGTAACAATATCGCCAATTTTCACTTCGTTTTCAATACTTTTACGAGTAGCATCTAAAGACCACTGGGCAAAAGATATTCTTCCTTCGCTTTGGTAGCCAAAATCAACTATTACTTCTTCTTTTGTGATAGCAACCACTTTTGCCTGAACTGTCATTCCTAAACGCAAATGCAAGCTTTCTTTTTCTAATAAACTTTCCATCGTTTCCATTGTCTCCATTTTATAAACAGCCTCCTTAATAAGCCAGTCGGGAGTAGAAGCTCCCGCTGTAATTCCTATAATATTACAATTTTTTATCATTTCACTTGAAATATCATCAGCGGTTTCAATATGAAAACTTTTATTGCAAATTTCTTTCACTATATCATACAAATGTCTGGTGTTAGCACTATTGTGACCACCAATTACAAATACTGCATCAGCATTTTTTGCCAGTTGAATTGCAGCAGTCTGTCGCTTGGTTGTTGCATTGCAAATAGTTTTTTCAACTTTGTATTCACCTTTGCGAGCAAGCTTCAAGGCTTCAAGAATTTTTTCGAATTTATCAAGTTCAAATGTAGTTTGTACTACAACACCATATTTTTCAGCAAGTGGGACATTAATAATATCTTCAAGAGATTCAACAATATATCCCTGTTCTCCGGCCCATGCCAATATGCTTTTGACTTCCGGATGCTTTTTTTCGCCAATAATAATAGGCAGATAACCTTCCTCTGCCAATCGACTAACACTTTTCTGCGCACTTAATACATTTGGACATGTTGCATCTACCACATCTAAATTCATGTTTTTAGCCTTCGTATAAATATCAGGCCCAACACCGTGAGAACGCAATATAATAGTAGAGTTTTCAGCAAAAGCATCTATGCTATCCATGCATCCTATACCTTTTTTAGCCAGTAATTCTATCATTTGCGGATTATGTATCAATGGTCCTAGTGTCGCCACATTATTTTTTTTATCTTTAACGGTTTTTATGGCCATATCAACAGCACGTTTTACACCATAACAAAAACCGCAATTTTCGGCAACAATTATTTTCATCACAAACCTCTATTTTCATCCAATAACTTTTGAATTTCTCTCATTAATTCGTCTGTCATACGTATTATAAGATCCTTGCTAACCGTTTCATCTTCCAAAAAGTAAATCGGTTTTCCAAATTTCACCTTTACTTTGGGCCAAATTCTACCACTAGAGCTCAAATTTGTTCCACTGATAGCAGTTGGTACTATTGCGGCTCTGGCTTTTCCTGCCATCATTAAAGCGCCTGGCTCGGCTTTTCCCAATTGACCATTTTTGCTTCTTGTGCCTTCAGGAAAAATCGCAAGTACTTTTTCTGCTAGCAATAACTCTATACCATATTTGATTGCATTTCTGTCAGCTGCTCCTCTTCTTACCGGAAAAGCACCTAAATTTCGGTATATAGAACCAAGAATTGGAACAAACAACTCCTGTTTGGCCATAAAATGAATTTTTCTGGTAGCCGCAACGCCGATGAGTGGCGGATCAAGGAGACTTAAATGATTGCTTGCAATTACCACGGCCCCATTTTTTGGTATGTTTTCAGTGCCTGTTACTTCGAGGCGCAAAAATATTTTAGCAAATACATAAATAGCTATTTTTACAAAAGAATAAAACATTTTATTTCACCCTGCAAATATCAAGTATTTTATTGACTACTTCCTGTTTACTCATGTCCGAAGTGTCAAGATAAAAAGCATCATCTGCACATCTCAGTGGAGATATTTTGCGCTCACTATCGTATTTATCACGTGCCGTTATCTCATCACTTAATTTTTTCTTGTCGACTTGTTGATTTTTACTGACCAATTCTTTGTAGCGTCTGCTCACTCTTTCTTCAACACTAGCCGTCAAGTAAATCTTTATATCTGCATCAGGAAAAACTACAGTGCCTATATCACGTCCATCCATTACGACTCCACCGCTTCTACCCATTTTTCGCTGCTGATTCACCATAGCTGTGCGCACGGAAGCAACCGCGGCTACTCTGGAGACATTATTTGTCACCTCTGATGATCTTATTTCTTCACTAACATCCGTGCCATCAACAAATACAATGTTTAAGCCATTTTGCGGCTTAAACGTGATACTTATTTCATCAGCAACCTTACCTATAATATGTTCTTCAAAAGGAATATTCAGCTGAAGAAATTTGTAAGTCACTGCTCTATACATAGCTCCGGTATCAATGTAAGCATATCCTAACTTTTCAGCTACCATTTTTGCGATAGTGCTTTTACCAGCACCGGCAGGGCCATCAATAGCTATAACAAGTTTTTTATTATTCAAAACTAACACCTCAATTAAATGAATTCATCCTGTGCAGCTGCATAACCGGCAGCATAACCCGATGAAAAAGCTGCTTGCAGATTATAGCCTCCGGTATAACCATCGACATCTATAATTTCACCAGCAAAATACAATTT
>JBOFWD010000057.1:0-12093 GCA_051653445.1 Acidaminococcaceae bacterium
ACTTTGCTTGCTAAAGCCTGCATTTGTTTTTCAGCGAATGGCCAGATAGTAATCGGGCGGACCAAACCAACCTTCATGCCTTTGGCACGAGCCATATCGACTGCTTCATAAGCTGCACGGGCAGCGCCGCCGAAAGCAACTATGGCGTATTCAGCATCATCCATTGCATAGTTTTCAACTTCGACAATGTCGTCCAGATTGTTATAAAGTTTATCATGCTGTCTGTTGGTAGCTGCTAAGGTAGCAGCCGGAGTTCCTTTTGGGAAACCGGTTTCGTCATGAACAAGGCCGGTTACATGCCAACGGTAGCCGCTGCCGAAAGGCGGCATTGCCGGCACCAGAGACTCATCAGTAGCGTAAGCTTTGAATTCTTCAGGAGTGCATGTAGGCAGTTTCCGGTCTGCCTGCGGAATTTCATCATAATTATCAGGAAGTTCGATTTTTTCACGCATGTGTCCGATTATTTCATCCATCAGAATGATAACCGGGACGCGGTATTTTTCGCTCAAAGCATAGGCGCGCAAAGTAAGGTCGAAACATTCAGGTACGCTTGCCGGTGTCAAGGCTATCAGCCAATGATCGCCGTGCGTCCCCCAGCGTGCCTGCATGATATCTCCTTGTGATGGAGAAGTCGGTTGGCCTGTAGAAGGACCTACACGCTGAACGTTTACTATAACAAGAGGTATTTCAGCCATGCAGGCATAGCCAATCAATTCCTGTTTTAGAGAAAAACCAGGACCGCTGGTTGCGGTCATAACTTTTTTACCGGTCAGGGCAGCGCCGATGATGACCCCCATGCTGGCAATTTCATCTTCCATCTGTATAAATTTACCGCCGACTTTCGGCAGTTTATCTGCTAAAGCTTCAGCTACTTCAGTAGATGGCGTGATAGGGTAACCACCGAAAAATTTTACGCCTGCGGCAATTGCACCCTCAACTACTGCCTGGTTACCTTGCAATAGAAGTATTTTAGACATAGAGTTTCACTCCTTTATTATTTTTCGACAAAAATTGCAAAATCAGGGCAGCGTGTTTCACATTGTCCACACTTTATGCAGTCCTTTTCGTTGACGATTTCCACTTTCTCGATTTCGTTTACGGCCAGAACTTTTTTGGGGCAAAAAGCTACGCAGATACCGCACCCTTTGCAGCGTTCAATATGAACTTTTAACATAAGATAACCTCCTTAAGCAATTTGATATAATATATAAAAAATGAAGACATAATTGAAGCCGGTTTTGTAATATCTACAATCCTTTTTAATTATACAGCAAATATTGGAGGCATTAAAGCCTGCAAATATAAATAGTTTAACAAAAGTGCCAAAACTCAAGCCAAATGATATAATATCATTTAATGAGGGGAGGTTTATAAGGTGGAAATAGATAAAACGCTGCCAAAAAGTGAAAGAATTTTGTTGGCTGCAGCCGATGTCTTTTCACGCAAGGGTTATATGCAGGCAACCCTGGATGAAATAATTGAAATCGCTGATACAGGTAAAGGAACTGTTTATAATTATTTTAAAAATAAGGATAATTTATTCTATACGTTGGTTTCAGGAATAAACGAGCCATTTTTTGCGGCATTACAGAAGGTCGAAGCAAGCGAAGAATCGCCATTTGTTAAGCTGGAGTTATACTTGAAGGAAATGATTAGTTTTTTGCGTGTCAACGATACTTTGTGGCAGGTTCTTTTTTATGAAATGCTTGGTGCCAATCGTGGCTGGTATTTTATTCATGACTATGAAACTAAAGAAAACCGTCTTGTTGTCAAATGGGGAGCAGCCCCGACAGAGGAAGAGAAAGAAAGAGTTACGCGTTATTCAGAACTGATAGGTTCGAGTTTCAGGATACTGGAAAATATCTTGCAGGAAGGCGTAGATACAGGCGTTTTTAAACGAAGCGTGAAAAATGAAGGAATTCATTATGCTGCCAGACATTTGTATGGCGGTGTCGCTATGGCGGTTTTCTTCGGCAATGACAGACAGGATGATTCGGAATTTATCGCTAAGATAATTGCTGATCGTTTTTTGTTCGGGTTTGCTATTCAACAAAATCAATAAAGCTGTTGTAATTTGAAAATAAAGTTTGAAATATTCTTTAAAAAGGTGTATAACCATTATTAAAGAGTGCAAAGGAGGGATTCCGATACGCCGGCAGTAGTTTGCGTGTTGGAGTCCCTCGCTGTTTTCTGGGCTTCTTTTGCAGTGAAAAACTTATTCAAAGGAGTTGGTGCAGTATGGAAAGCGTCAAAAAAGAAAGCGGTCAACAATTAGGTTTTTTCAAACAATACGGGTTTTATCTTGCTTTAGCCGTATTGGCTGCCATTGTGCTTCTGCCACCGCAGCAAGGTCTTTCAGTAGCAGGTCAAAGAATGATTGGCATCATGGTATTTTCGGTTATAGTATGGGCGACAACTGCAATTTCTTATCCTGTAAGCGCTGGTGTTATCATAACGCTGATGGCTTTCCTGATAGGGTTTTCTCCGAATCCTGCTACCGGTAAACTTTACGGTACCGCCGGTGGTCTGACGATGGGTTTGAATGGCTTTTCCTCCACAGCATTCTGTTTAGTTGCAGCAGCAATGTTTTTAGCTGCTGCCATGACTAAAACTGGATTAGATAAACGTATTGCCCTTGTTATCTTGTCGAAATTGGGCGCTAAAGCAAACAGGGTAGTAATAGGCGTAATTCTTTGCGGCTTTATTTTAAGTTTCTTTGTTCCCAGCACTACGGCACGTGTAGCCTGCCTGGTACCTATCGTTCTTGGTATGATCAAAGCTTTTGATGTGCCCATGAAGAGCAGATTTGCCGGTATGCTGATGATTACGGTTGCCCAGGTTGACAGTGTTTGGAATGTTGGTATTAAGACTGCGGCAGCTCAGAATATGGTCGCTGTTAATTTTATTAAGAGTCAACTGGGTGTTGATATTTCCTGGTTGGATTGGTTTATCGCAGCTGCACCGTTTGCAATTTTGATGTCATTTTGTTTATATCACCTGATGATGTACTTGTTCCCTCCGGAAATAGATGAGATTCCCGGCGGACAGGCTACCGTTAAAAAATTATTAAATGAAATGGGTCCGGTAACTGCTAATGAAAAGAAGCTGTTGGTGATTTCTGTAGGCTTATTGTTCTTCTGGACTACTGAGAAAATGATTCATCCGTTTGATACTTCCACAACAACAATGCTAGCGGTAACTCTTTTAATGCTGCCGAAGATTGGCGTTATGAACTGGGAGGAAACAGTCCACAAGATTAATTGGGGAACGGTTCTCCTGTTCGGCGTTGGTATTTCATTGGGTTCGGCCTTGTTGTCAACGAAAGCGGCAACCTGGATGGCTAATCAGATTGTTACAAATTTTGGCCTTGCGAATTCTTCAACTATTGTTGTTTTGGCTATTATGTCTTTATTCCTCATTTTCATCCATATGGGTTTTGCCAGTGCAACCGGTCTTGCTGCTGCAATTATTCCTATTGTTATTTCTGTACTGCAAAGCCTCAAAACACCGGGCGTCAATATCATTGGCATGACAATGATATTGCAATATGTCGTAAGCTTTGGTTTTATTCTCCCTGTTAACGCACCGCAGAATATGATTGCTTACGGAACAGATACTTTCGAAGTACGTGATTTTGTTCGTTCCGGCATTCCGCTGACCATTATCGGTTTTGGCTTGATTATGTTACTGGGTGCAACTTACTGGAAATGGTTAGGTCTGGTTTAAAAGCAATTTAAAGTTATACAACAAAGAAGGCTCGTCCGATTTGGACGAGCCTTCTTTGTTGTATCAAGAAAATGCAATTATTTATTTGTCCAGCCTGGAGTCACAGAACCTTTGAAATGTTCAGCGATAAATTTCGCCGTTTCTTCGGATTGATATGCTTTGATGAAAGTTTTAACCCTTGGGTCATCTTTCATTTTTTCTTTGGTAACGAGGATATTCACAAAAGGAGATTCCGGAGATTCAATAAAGATGGAATCTTTGACTGGATTCATGCCGGAAGCAATGGCATAGTTGGTGTTAATAACAGCAACATCAAGGTCAGATAAGCTGCGTGGTATGATGGCGGCATCAAGTTCTTTGAATTGGAAATTATATGGGTTGGCAGTAATGTCTTCCAAAGTTGCTTTAACGCCAATACCTTCCTTCAAGGTTATCAGCTTTTGGGCTGCCAGCAGAAGAAGTGCACGGCCGCCATTGGTTGGGTCATTCGGAATACCGATAATGGCACCTTCAGCAATTTTTTCACCTTTTTTGAATTTTTGAGAATAAGCAGCCATTGGGAAGTTTACGGATTTGGCTACTTCAACCAAATCATATTTACGGTCTTTGACGGTGTTGTCAAGATAAGGGCGATGCTGCATGCTGTTAAGATCAAGCTCGCCTTGGAAGAGGGCGACGTTTGGCTGAATGTAATCGTTAAATTCGACAACTTCAACCTTCAATCCTTGTTTGGCGGCAATCTTTTTCACTTCATCCAGAATTTCTGCATGTGGGCCGGCAGTAACACCGACTTTTAATGATTGTTCAGGTTTTTTCTCGGTTGTTTTTTTGTCGCTTCCGCCGCAGCCGGCAACGGCGAAGGCTGCCAGAAGCAAGCCTGTGGCTAAGATGGAAATGCTTTTTTTCATAAATAAATCCCCCCTATAATTTGTTTTTATTTAGTTTCTTTGATATATAGTTACCAAGAGATTGGACAATTTGTACCTGCGCAATCAGGACAACAACAGTTGCTATCATGATGTCAACTCTGAAACGCTGGTAACCGTAGCGGATAGCTAAGTCTCCGAGACCGCCGCCGCCGAGCGCACCGGCCATGGCAGAGTAACCTATCAGACTGATGATAGCAAGAGTAATTCCCAGAACAATGGAATGCAGGGCTTCCGGCAGAAGCACTTTGCTTATTATTTGCAGCGGGCTTGCACCCATTGCTTGTGCAGCTTCAATTACACCGTGGTCAATTTCGAGTAGAGAAGATTCGATAATGCGTGCGATAAACGGAGCAGCAGAGATGGTCAAAGGAACGATTGCTGCCGTCGTGCCGATGGAAGAACCGACAATCAAGCGCGTGATGGGAATGATGGCAACCATCAGGATGATGAACGGTGTGGAACGAGTAGCATTGACTATTGCTCCCAAAAATGCATTGACAGGAGCGTTCTCAAGAATATGCCCTTTGCGGGTCACTGTCAGTATTACTCCGAGCGGGAGACCTATCAAGGTAGAGATGATGGTCGAAGCAGCGACCATATAGCAGGTTTCACCAAAAGATTTAATTAAAAGGTTGATGATTTCAGGCGACATAGCCAATCACCTCCATTTTGAGATTTCTTTCATGCAGGTAGGTCAGTGCGGCTTTAATAGAACTGCGGTTACCGGAAATTTCTACAAGCAAGGTGCCGTAAGGAGTGTCTTTGATGCTGTCGATATTGCCGTAAAGGATACTCACATCGACGTCGAATTTTTTTACCAGACTCGAAATCAGAGGGTCGCCCGCAGAAGAGCCGATAAAAGAAAGCCTTATGAGCAGCTTGCCACCTTCAATGTATTCTTTGCTGAGGTGCACGTCTTTCAGAATTGCCGGAAGTTCAACGTTGTTGATGCTCTTGATGAAATCTTTGGTAGTAGGCGTTTTTGGATTGGTGAAAAGGTCAAACATGGTGCCTTCTTCAATAATGTCACCATTTTCGATTACAGCAACGCGGTCACATATTTCTTTGACAACCTGCATCTGGTGCGTAATCATGACGATGGTCAGATTCATGCGTTTATTGATGTCTTTCAGTAAGTCCAGGATGGATTTGGTTGTTTGGGGGTCAAGCGCGGAAGTTGCTTCGTCACAAAGCAGCACTTTGGGAGAACTCGCCAAAGCTCTGGCGATACCGACGCGTTGTTTTTGGCCTCCGGACAGTTGTGAGGGATAGTGGTCACGGCGTTCAACCAGACCGACAAGCTCGAGCAGGGGTTCAACTTTCTTGCGTATTTCTTCCTTTGACAGTCCTTGTATTTCTAAAGGAAAGGCAATATTATCGTAAACTGTACGGGAAGCGAGCAGATTGAAATGCTGGAAAATCATGCCGATATTTTGGCGTGCTTTCCTGAGTTCAGCTTCGTTCATTGCGGTCAGATCCTGACCGTCGATGATTACCCGACCGCCGGTCGGCACTTCCAGCATGTTGATGCAGCGGATCAAAGTGCTTTTACCAGCGCCGCTCAGGCCGATGACACCGAAAATCTCTCCTGCATTAATAGTCAGGTTGGTTTTATGCAAAGCGTGGATATCCCCGGATTTACTATGATATGTCTTTTCTACATTATGCAGCTCAATCATGTTATTCCTTCTTTCTTTGGATTTAAACATCAAAAAAGCCTCTTCTTCCAGAAGAGGCGCGTAAATTGATTTTACTACGGCTTCATCTGTCAGGAAATTCCTGAAGGATTTGGCACCGTTCACATTTGTGATGGTTGCCGTAGCGTCATTGGGCCATTCCCTCGACTACTCTTGATGAACACTTATAAAGTTATGGGATAATGATACACACATATTTGTTTGTTGTCAATAGAAGTAAAAAAAATATTGCAATTTCACATAATAAAGTGTTAAAGTATTAAATAGAAGGACTTATGAAAACCACAATAGTGATTAAGGACGGTGCATTATGAGCATTACTAATAAACTAAAAGACGAACTGACAGATCAATTATTTAAGGCCATACTTTCTCTGAAAACAGAAGAAGAATGTTACCGGTTTTTTGAAGATGTCTGTACGGTAAGTGAAATAAAAGCAATGGCGCAAAGGCTTGAAGTGGCAAGAATGTTGGATGAAGGCTGTATTTATGACGAAATTGTTGAAAAAACGGGTGCGAGCACGGCTACTATCTCACGCGTCAAACGTTGTCTGGTTTATGGAGCGGATGGTTATCTCAATGTTTTGAATTCCTTTAAAAAAGGGGAAGTAACCAATGACTAAGAAGAAAGTTTTGCAGATTCCTTATGGTACTAAAGATATTTTGCCGGGAGAGGCAAGAGTGAAAAGAGAGATAGAGAGCAGCATCATCCAAAATTTTATGGCGTGGGGTTATGATGAAGTAGCAACGCCGACCTTTGAATATTTGGATACCTTTATCGACGAAAGCACCGGTCTTTTGTCTGATTGCTTCAAATTTTTTGATAGGAATAATCAGGCTTTGGTGCTGCGCAGTGATATGACGAAACCAATTGCCCGCATGGTGGCAACCAGATTGAATGATAATGTCCAGCTTAAACGCATTTCCTACCTTGCTAATATTTTTCGTTATGAAGAAACACAGGCTGGCCGTCAATGTGAATTCAGCCAGGCAGGTGTAGAATTAATGGGCGCTGCTGAGCCTTCTGCTGATGCTGAAGTGCTGGCGCTTGCTATTTCGTCGCTGCGAGTAGCTGGTTTGAGCGATTTTACTGTAAGTCTTGGACACAGTGATTTTATAACCGGATTGATGGAAGAAGCGGGTTTGAACGAGGATCAGGCTGAAGAGTTGAAAAAAAGAGTTCTTCAACATGACTTGGTAGGTTTAGAGTCGCTTTTGGCGAATTTGTCCATGACAGAAGATTTAAAAGTAATTTTCCGACGTCTGTTGTTATTGCACGGAGACGAGGCAATGCTTGACGAACTGCAAGAAACTGTTAAGAATGCTAAAAGCAGGCAGGCTTTGCGCAATTTGTCAGAAATATACCAGCTGGCTAAGGAGTACGGCGTAGCAGATGTCATCCGCTTTGATCTTAGCCTGATTCGCAGCCTTGATTATTATACAGGCATGGTATTCGAAATTTATACCTTTGACATGGGCTTTCCGATTTGCGGCGGCGGCCGTTATGACAAAATGATGCAGGGGTTTGGCAAATCTTGCCCCGCAACCGGTTTTGCCGTAGGCATTGACCGCATCATGCTGGTGCTTGCACGTCAGCAAAAACTGGAAACAAAAACGGAATGGGATTATTTTATTGCCTGGAGCTACGGCAAATTGGCACAGGCGATTGCTAAAAGCGTTGAGCTGCGCAAAATGGGCAAAACGGTGAAAGTGGCAACTACTGCTTTTACCAGAACGGTTGCCGAAAACGAACGCAAAGCCAATGACTGCAAGGAATTGATCTTTATTGAATAAAAAGTATCAATCACAAGTAAAACATTAAAAAATGAAATCTTTTGCTGTTAAAGAGAACGAAGAAAGGCAAGGGTTGAAGAGTTCCTCTGGCTGCTTCCACACGCGAAAAATCGCCTGCAAGCAGTCGGTCGCTGATGTGCAGCAAGCCCGTCGCTTCTTCAGCCCTTGTCTTTAAATATCTCAATTGTAACTAATATGAATCCTTATTGAATAAAAGTTTGACATATAACGATAATCATGCTAACATGTTAATACTTTAATGTAATAAAGGAAGTGCACAAATGGATTATATAACAATTGCCCTGCCTAAAGGAAAACTTTTTGATAAAAGCGTTGACCTTCTGGCACGTGTCGGTTACAGTGCCGATAATGTGACTGAGGACTCACGCAAACTTGTTATTACAAATGAGGAAAGCAAGGTTCGCTTCATTATAACGAAGACGGTTGACTTGCCTACTTATGTGGAGTACGGCGCAGCCGATATCGGTATTATTGGCAAGGACGTTTTGCTGGAAGAACAAAAAAATGTTTATGAGCTATTGGATTTGAAGTATGGACGCTGCCGCTTGATGTTGGCAGTACCGGAACATATGCAGAAACCGAACTTAGCAGACTATGCTCATTTGCGCGTGGCAACTAAATATCCTAATTGTGCTAAGTCTTATTTTTTGGGACTGGGGATTCAGACTGAAATAATCAAGCTGAACGGTTCTATTGAATTGGCGCCGATGGTTGGTTTGTCTGAACTGATTGTTGATATCGTGGAAACAGGACGTACGCTGAAAGAAAATAAGCTTGTGGAAGTTGCTTCCATTTATACGGCGACGGCACGCTTAATTGCGAATCGAGTAAGCTTCAAGCTGAAATTTGATCGTTTGAATAAATTAGTAACTGATTTAAGAACTATTGTTGAGGAGGAGAACGTGTGATGAATATCATTGATGCCAGAGATATGAAGGCGCAGGAGATTGCTCAGTTGATGAATAAGCCGGCTTTTGATGAATGCACATTATCTCCCGGAGTGCAGGCAGGCGTAACAGCAATGTTTGGCGCACCGCTTACTGCGGCGCAGGTTGTAGACAAGATTGTTGCCGATGTGCGTATGGGCGGTGATGAAAAATTATTGTACTATACCAGCGTTTTGGATAAGGCTGATCTGGCAACTTTTTCCCTGCGGGTAACAGAGGAAGAATTTGCCGCAGCGCTGTCAGTTGTGAAAGCTTCAACAATGGCTGCCATCAAAAGGGCTATTGAAAATGTTAGAAAATTCCATGAGGAACAGATGCCGAAATCCTGGCTTACCAACAGGGAATTTGGCTCGATGCTCGGTCAGAAGGTAACGCCGGTTGATTCCGTCGGTATCTATGTGCCGGGGGGGACAGCTTCCTATCCTTCATCTGTCATTATGAATGCTGTGCCGGCAAAAGTTGCCGGAGTAGAGCGCATTGTGATGGCTGTGCCGCCGGGACAGGATGGTAAGGTCAATCCTTATGTGTTGGCGACAGCCGCTGAGATTGGTATTACTGAAATTTATAAAATGGGCGGCGCACAAGCTGTTGCGGCACTGGCCTTTGGCACAGAAAGCGTACCGAAGGTTGAGAAAATAACCGGACCGGGGAATATCTTTGTTACTCTGGCCAAAAAGGCGGTTTATGGTCACTGTGATATTGATATGCTGGCCGGACCAAGTGAAATATTGATTGTTGCGGATGAAACAGCAAATCCTGCTTATCTGGCGGCGGACCTTTTGGGACAGGCCGAACATGATCCTTTGGCCAGCGCAATCCTGGTAACTGATGACTTTGCTGTCGCAGAGGCGACTGTTAAACAGCTGGAGGTGCAGCTGGCAAAACTGCCGCGTGCGGAAATAGCGGCTTTGTCGCTGGCCAATCAAGGCAAGATAATTGTTGCCAAAGACATGGAGACGGTTATTGAAATGGCTAATTTGTCGGCGCCCGAGCATCTGGAAGTCATTACCAAGGAACCATTTGCGCTGCTGCCTTATATTAGAAATGCGGGAGCAATTTTCCTGGGAGCTTATTCGCCGGAACCTTTGGGCGACTACTACGCAGGACCAAATCATGTGTTGCCGACAGGCGGAACCGCAAAATTCTATTCGGTGCTTAATGTAGAAACTTTTATGAAGAAGACCAGTATTATTGCTTATACGCAGCAGGCATTGGCTGCAGTAAGTGCAGATATTATTGAAATGGCAGAAGCAGAAGGATTAAGAGCTCATGCCAATGCCATCAGGCTTCGTACCGGAAAGGAGTAAGCTGATGACTGTATTCAAAGCTCGTAAAGGCCTGGAAGAAATTGAAGAATATACGGTTGAACATAGTGAGGCCGATATTATAGTTAATGCTAATGAATGTAATTGGAGCTTGCCTCCGGTTGTGCAGTCAGAGATTGCCGAGGCGGCAAAAAGCTTTCCCTTTAATCGCTATCCACCGATGAAGGGTGAGCGGCTTTGTCAGTTGTTGGCGGCAGATTTCGGTGTAGATCAAAGCAATGTGCAGCTTGGAAATGGTTCCAGCGAGCTATTGCAGATGGCTTGTTATGCCTTTGGAGGCAGCGGTCGCAAGATTGCGTTTCCGGTACCGTCTTTTTCCATGTACGGTGTTTATACTAAACTTTCTGACAGCAAGTCTTTGCCTTACAATTTAAATGCAGAGGGCTATCTTGATGCTAAAGAGGTTATTGCCTTTTGCGAACGAGAGAAACCGGATTTGCTGATTATCTGCAATCCTAATAATCCAACCGGTAATTACAATTCTCTTTGGCAAATAGAAAAGATTTTGGCCAGCGTTGATTGTGCGGTAATTATGGACGAAGCTTATCTGGAGTTTGCCGGCGGCTATGAAGCTGATTTTGCGGGTTCCGCGATGACGCTGCTCGCAAAATACGATAATTTCATCTGTCTGCGTACTTTTTCCAAGGCTTATGGCCTGGCTTCCATGCGCGTCGGCTACGCAATTGGCAGCAGGGAATTGATGCGGATTCTCGGCAAGGTGCTTTTGCCTTATCATGTTAATGCTTTTTCTTTGCTGGCGGCGGAAATCGTTTATAAGCACAAACAGTTTTTTGTTGAACGGACCAACCAGATTATTGCGGAAAGAGAAAACATGCGTAATGCCTTGGCAGAACTGGGATTCAAAGTCTGGGATTCCGCAACCAATTTCTTGATGTTTACGGCCTTGCCGGAATTGGCAGCTAAACTTAGCTTATTTGGCAAAGGCGAGGGACTGGTGACCGAAGATGGTTCTTCAGTAAAATTGGCAGGCCAGACAGTTTTCAGATTTTTAGCCAACCGAAAAATCCTGGCACGCGATTTTACAAGGAACGCAGCTTTAGAAGGAGGCATCCGTTTAACTTTGGGCACGCCCGAAGAAAATGCGATAATTCTTGCAATGATAAAAGAGGTTTGCAAAAAAGCAGGAGGGGTCTAATGATGAGAACGGCTGAAATCGAGCGTCAGACTTTGGAAACAAATATACAGCTTTGTCTTAACCTTGATGGCGAGGGCAAGACTGAAATTGAGACTGGCATAGGCTTTCTTGACCACATGCTTGTGTTGCTTGCCAAACATGCTTTTTTTGATCTCAGCGTCAAGGCAAGCGGTGATCTGGTTGTTGACTCCCATCATACTGTCGAAGATTGCGGTATTGTACTGGGACAGGCTTTGAAGCAGGCAATTGGCAATAAAACCGGTATTCATCGCTATGGCAGCTGCTTTTTGCCGATGGATGAGGCTTTGGCTCATGTTGCTCTCGATTTAAGCGGTCGGCCTTTGCTTGTTTGGCGGGCAGAAGTGCCAAAAGTAGTGTTAGGCAATCTGGAGACAGAAATGATAGAAGAATTTTTTCGCGCCGTTGCCTCAGAAAGTGGCCTCACTTTGCATGTTCGTCTGCTTTATGGTCAAAATACGCATCATATTATTGAAGCAAT
>JBOFWD010000058.1:0-22211 GCA_051653445.1 Acidaminococcaceae bacterium
ACCTTTCCCCCTATCCAAAATTGACTAAATTTAACAAATAATTACTCTATTCTGTTTTGTCTCTGTCTTTTCCTGCCAAAATTATTATATTCTATAAGATAAAAAATAGCCGTCACTTTCGTGACGGCTGAACTACTCAAAATGCATACTACAACTACCTCTTAATTTCATTCTTCATGTTCTTCTTTTTGCTTGTGGCATTCTTCCATCTTTTTCAAAACATTGGCAGCAAATTCTTTGCCGCCCAAACCAAAAGCAACCGCAAAAGCTATGGAAACCGCGCCCAAAATGATAATAAAAGCAGCGTTGACAATAGCAGGTGCCACACCAAGCTGGCCCAGAGCCATAAAGAAGGCGAATACCATTATCATTGTTTTTACCATAAAACCGCACATTTTACCATGCGGGCACTTCGTGCCAATAATCTTTTCTGCCCAATTTCCCAAAAGAAATGCCAAAAAGATGATCAACAGAGCACTTACGGCAAGCGGCAAATAACCGATAATCGCTTCACCAACGAATTGCAGAACCTCCAGCTGTAGAACATTCAAAGCCTGGACGATAAACAAAAAGGCAATGATGTATTCTACTGCTGTTCCGATAATTTTTGAAAACGACATGCCTCTCAAGGAAGATTCATCTGTCACGACTAACTTGCGAATCATTGTATTCAAGCCGACTCCTGAAAGAACATTGTCGAGAAGTTTACCAACAATTTTTGCAATGAAGAGTCCTATGATGACGATGGCAATAGCCACAAAAATATTAGGCAGGAAAATAACAACTTTTTGCAGCATAGCAATCGCAGGATCGGAAATTGCTGAAATATTGAGAACTTGTAAGGCCGCTGTAATAACAGGTATAAGTATCAGCACATAAACAAGATAAGTAATAATCGAAGATAAGCTAGTAGTATCAGTGGCTACTATCCCAGCCTTTTCTTGAATTTTATCAATGTTCAGTTTTCTTAGCATAGGCATTAACAACTTGCAAATAATTTTGGCCAGGAAAAAGCCAATAACCAAAATAATTGCTGCCGCTATGAGATTAGGAATGAAATCCAGAATTTTTGTGACCAGCGACGCAATGGGTGCGGAAACATTTTTCATGCCTAACAAATCAAGGATGCCCGGTATGAAAAGCAAAAATACCACGAGGAATGCCAAGTCTCCAAAGAAAGACAGGGAGCATCCCGTTTCCTCGTCTGCCATCCCTAACTTGTCGGTATACTTTTCCACATTAAGTTTCTTGAAAACCTTTACCGTCAAGCTTCTCGCCAGACTGGCGATGATCCACGCAAGAAGAAGCAGCAGAAGTGCCATGATTATTGCGGGAACCACCTTGAACAACGGATCGCCGAAAATCAAAAAATAATCCATGCTAACCCTCCTTTTTGAACTAACAAAAGTCGCAATACCAACTAAACCTTCATCTGAACATGCTAATGAGCATTACATAAAACTGTAACCTCATTTGCACCTAGATTGTAACATTATTTTGCACAGAGGTAAAGCGCATGCTTTTTTCTAGTATATATTGTTTTTATCGTTTATTCACACAAGACACAGACATCCGGTCATTGCTTCACAGCTTCACACAAAAGACATTTGTTCATAATTTCTGCTTGTTTTAACGAAAAAAAACGGTTTCTCTGTTTGTACAAACAGGGAAACCGTAGTAATAATTTTATAATTATTTCTTTAACAGCGGTACGGTCAAGCTGCCTGTCGGCATCAGGATAACCTTGTAGTCTTTACCGACGATTTCTTCAGCCTTAGCGAGCGCTTCTTCAACTGTATCAACAGCTGCTTCAAACAGCATATCTTTAGCCAGCTGTTTATCGAGGACAGTAACCAGGATATATTTTGCCTTCTTCATCAGACGGGTTACTGCAAAGGCTTTATTAGCACCGATAGCAAAATTTTGTTCCAACTGTTCTTTGATAGCATCAGGTGAGCCATACGTGCGGCAAGTCTCTTCCAAAACCTTAGAACCGCTGCCTTCTTCGCATTCTGCCAGTAAAATGACCACGCCGCCTTCGCGGACAGCGCACCAGGCATTATCCATTGTTTTCTGCATCTGGTAAACATTGATATCCTTCGGATAACCGCCGCAGCTAGCGATTACAACGTCAGCTTCCTCCGGAATCTCGACGCCATAAACTTCATCAACAAATTTGCAGGCTTCAATATGTGCTTTATCGTAGTCGCCGGCAAACATCTTCAGAAAGCGATGTTCGTCGTCAAGAATAGCATTAAAAAGGAAAATGGAACGGTTCTTGGCAAACAGTGCCACGCCTTCCATCTGATCATCATAAACAGGATTGCCATGCAGCTTGCCTAAGCCGGAAGCAGGGTCCAGCATAAAACTGTGATTGACTCTGACTGTTTCCATTGCTGCCACACCCGGCAGAATAGCCTTGCGGCCGCCGCCATAACCGGCAAAATAATGATGAACAATCGTGCCTGTCAAAATAACATGGTCCACGTCACAAATCAGTTTATTGATCCAGACAGGGGTCCCGAAGGATGTATCACCGAAATACTCAAAATCATTCTGCGCCTTGGCATCACTGTTGTACATTTTGATGCGGCCGGCGACTTCTTTACCAACGCCTTCCACCATTTCTTCTTGTGTCATCAGTCTGTGCGTGCCAAGTGCAAAAACAATGCGCATATCGTCGTCTTTAACGCCAAATTTGTTCAGTTCATTGACCAGAATAGGCATGAAATCGAAGCTATTAGCAACACGTGTCGGATCATTGCAAATGAATGCCACTGTCTGGCCCGGCTTTATGATTTCATTAAGTGGTTTCGTACCGATAGGATGATAAATGGCATCGAGAACTGAGGCCTTTATGTCCTGAAGCGGTTCCATCGCCGCCATCTTGACTTCCTTGATGACGCGGTCACTATCGATTGCAAAATCTTTATGTCCATGACCGTAGTGGAAAGAATAATTTTTCATTGCCATTTGTTCATCTCCTCTGCTAATTTACTACAATAATAATTCTATCATAAGTTTCCGGCAGAAGTCATTCTTTCCTTTTCCGCTTTTTCGGCGGCAGCCGCCATCATTTCTTTTGCCTTCATCAGACGTACGAGGCCGGCCCTGTCATTTTCCTCGAGTTTCATCGTAATATACCTAATGCTTTCCTGCATTTCAGGTATCATGACATATTCGAGCGCATTAACGCGCCTACGAGTCTTTTCAATTTCCTCAGCCAGCAGGCTGCAGGTTTTTTCCACCTCTGCCAGCTCAAGCAATTTCGGCAGCAAGTCTGACAACTCGACAACTGCGGCATCAAGCTCATAAGACGTGAAAGTAAAAGCATAAGGAATTTCCGTGCCGGCATTACTACCGGTATATCTGATAGTTGGCACATCAACGCTCATAACATTCTTTTCGCCAATTTCGTACACTGCCGCCCGTGCCGGATACAAAAGCGACTCGGAAACATAGAAGGAGCCCATTTGCGCCTTGGCAATACTGCAGCGCATCTCCACTCTGGCAATGGCTTTTTCAACTTTCAGCCGCAAATCGTAATTGCGCCGGACATGCAGCATGAACTGGCGTACCATTTCATCGCGCTTATCCTTTAAAAGCTTATGGCCACGGACAGCTGTAACCAATCGCCTTTTAAGGCGGGTAAGTTCCATACGTGTCGGATTTACCTGTACAGCCATCGCTTATTCCTCCTCTGCTTCTTTCTTCACAGCAGGAACATAATATTTGTCGAGATACTCATCACGGATACGTTTGAGTTCAGCCCTCGGCAGAATGCCAAGCAGTTTCCAGCCGAGATCCAGCGTCTCCTCGATGGAACGATTGGTGTCATAGCCTTGTGAAACGTACTCCTTCTCGAAACTGTCGGCAAATTTAGCATAAAGTTTATCAACTTTGGATAAAGCAGCTTCACCCAGGATAGTCGCCAGCTCTTTTGCTTCCTTGCCGCGGGCGTAGGCCGCAAATAACTGATTCATCGTATCTGCGTGGTCTTCCCTGGTCTTGCCTGCTCCGATGCCTTTATCCTTCAGACGGGATAGTGAAGGGAGTACGTCTATCGGCGGAGTCAAAGCCTTGCGGTGCAATTCGCGGGAAAGAATGATCTGCCCTTCTGTAATATAACCTGTTAAGTCCGGTATCGGATGCGTCTTATCATCCTCCGGCATGGAAAGGATCGGTATCTGCGTAATAGAGCCTTTTTTGCCCTTGATACGCCCGGCGCGCTCGTACATCGTCGCCAGGTCGGTATAAAGATAACCAGGATAACCTCTGCGTCCAGGTACTTCCTTACGGGCGGCAGATATTTCGCGCAAAGCATCTGCGTAATTTGTGATATCTGTAATAATGACCAAGACATGCATGCCAAGTTCATAAGCAAGGTATTCGGCGGCCGTGATTGCCATACGCGGCGTCGCGATACGTTCTACAGCAGGGTCATTGGCCAGGTTGATGAACATGATGGCACGTTCTAGAGCACCGGTACGATTGAAATCGTTCATAAAGAAGTTCGCTTCTTCAAAGGTAATGCCGACAGCAGCAAAAACTACGGCAAAGCCTTCGCCGGTACCACGTACTCTGGCTTGTCTTGCTATCTGTGCGGCCAGCTGAGCATGCGGAAGTCCGGAACCCGAGAACACCGGCAGCTTCTGTCCGCGTACCAGGGTGTTCAGGCCATCAATTGCCGAAACACCTGTCTGAATAAACTCTGCCGGGTAGTCACGTGCCGAAGGATTCAAAGGTTCACCGTTGATATCGCGGTATTCATCGGGAATAATATCCGGCCCGCCATCCTTCGGTCTGCCCATGCCATCAAAAACACGCCCCAGCATACTTCTTGAAACAGCCAGCCTGATGCCATGGCCCAGAAATCTTGCCTTGGCATCTGCTATCCTGAGACCCTGAGAACTTTCGAACAGCTGCACCAGTGCTTTGCCGCCATCAATGACCAGCACCTTGCCGCTGCGCACCTCGCCATTTGCCTGCCTTATTTCCACAAGCTCATCATATTTAACGCCTTCGACTTCCTCAACCAGCATCAGCGGCCCTACAACTTCGCGAATCGTCTTATAGTCCTTAAGCATTCAGGTCCACCTCCTCGGTAAGGTTAAGGAATTCGGCATCAAGTTCTTTGGCCAGATCTGCAAATTTCAATTTGTATTCGGCCTCCGGCACGTATTTCATGCGCCCTATTTGTTCACGCACCGGCATTTCAATGATCTTATCGAAATTAACATGCGTATCCAGTGCTGTCAGCGCCTTTCTGTACCAGGCAATGATCATTTTCAGCATGGCATGCTGTTTGCCCAGCGAAGTGTAGGTATCCACTTCATGAAAAGAATTCTGATGGAGGAAATCTTCACGGATGGACCTTGCACATTCGAGCGTTGCGCGGTCCTTGAAGCCCAAAGCATCGACACCGACGAGTCTTACTATTTCCTCCAGTTCTGCTTCTTCCTGCAGAATCTGCATCGTTTCGTTAACAAGCGCCGACCAGTCCTGTGCTACCGAAGAATTATAGTAAGCTTTCAAGCGCTCGGAATACAAGGAATAACTCTGGAGCCAGTCAATTGCCGGAAAATGACGGCGGTAAGCCAAGGAAGCGCTCAAACACCAGAACACTTTGACAATACGCAAAGTTGCCTGCGAAACCGGTTCGGAAATATCGCCGCCAGGCGGTGAAACGGCACCGATAGCCGATACTGCGCCTGTACGTCCCTCCTGTCCTTTACAGACGACTACGCCGGCACGTTCGTAAAACTCCGCCAAGCGGGAAGCAAGATAAGCCGGATAGCCTTCTTCACCAGGCATTTCTTCAAGTCGGCCGGACATCTCGCGCAGGGCCTCTGCCCATCTGGACGTCGAGTCGGCCATGATTGCCACTTTGTAACCCATATCGCGGAAGTACTCCGCAATCGTAATACCTGTATAAATGGAAGCTTCGCGGGCTGCAACCGGCATATCCGAAGTATTGGCAATCAGCACCGTCCTCTTCATCAGCGGCAAGCCCGTCCGCGGATCCTTCAGCTCCGGGAACTCCATCAAAACGTCGGTCATTTCGTTGCCGCGTTCACCGCAGCCAACGTAAACAATGATATCAGCATCTGCCCATTTCGCCAGCTGATGCTGAATTACTGTCTTACCTGACCCGAAAGGTCCCGGTACTGCGGCAACGCCGCCCTTAGCAATCGGGAAGAGCGCATCAACAACACGCTGACCGGTAACCATCGGTTCCACCGGCGCCAGTTTCTCCGCATAAGGACGCCCAATACGTACAGGCCAAACCTGAAGCATCGGGAATTCTTCTTCACTGCCGTCAGCCAGTTCCAGTCGATAAATCGGTTCCGTGATTGTCGATTCACCGCTGCGAATCCATTTAATAGTACCTTTCTTATCAGGCGGTACCATTATCTTATGCACAACCGCAGGCGTTTCCTGAACCGTACCGATAATATCGCCGCCGACAACTTTGTCTTCCACGCTGACAGTTGGCACAAACAGCCATTTTTTCTCTCTATTCAATTTAGGAACGTCAATGCCACGCGGAATACGGTCTCCCGACAAGTTGCGGATAACATCCAGCGGCCGCTGAATACCGTCGAAAATACTTTCAATAAGGCCAGGCGCCAATTCTACAGAGAGAGGCGCTCCCATTGACTCTACTGGTTCACCAGGTCCCAGACCCGCGGTCTCTTCATAGACTTGGATCGAAGCCCTGTCGCCCCTTAATTCAATTATTTCCCCTATCAGCCGCTTTTCACTGACGCGGACGACATCATACATCTGCGCTTCCCGCATACCTTCCGCTACAATCAGCGGCCCTGATACTTTCACAATAGTTCCCTTCATCGGCCTCCTACCTACCCTTCCTTGAACAGAATGTCAGCACCAACTGCCTTTTCAACATTCCCTTTAAGTTGTTTCATGCCTATTCCAAGATTACCCGTACTTGCCGGTATCGGTATGATAGCCGGAAAGGTTCTCGTTGCATAAGCGGCAATAGTTTCCGGAACAAGGGCTGCCGCCTTTTCGGTTATATATATAACTGCATAGCCTTCTTCTGCCAGCGTGTGTATCCTATGTTCTATCTTTGCCTGCTGTTCATCATAAAAAACGGCAAAGCCAATAGCATTAAAGATCATCACAGAAGCAGGGTCGCCGATTACTGCCAATTTTCGCATCTTCATACCTACTCGCCTCTCTTACGCATATAGCTCAGGCAATTCCACCTCAAAGCCGGATTTTTTAGCACCGAAGATCAAGCGCAAAGCCTTTGCTTCCGCTTCCAGACCCAAAAGATACCAAATAATCGGTCCGAGTGTGAAAATATCCCACTTCACTGCACGCAATACACTCATCTGCGCAGCTTCCATGCCGCGCTTGAAGACAGAAGCACTGCCTGTGGCGACGTAGTCTTCTATCGCTTTAAAAATCAACCTTCCATAACTACCTCTGTTAAGTTCCACACCCAATTGTTCTAACGGGGTGTCAAAAGCATTGAGGAATACTTCATGCGCAATCTCGCCGCCCGGCAGCAGCAATGCTACCAACTTTTCCTGGTTCCAATGCAAGAGGCGCGCACGAATTACACTGCGGGCATTTTGAAAATCAGCCGACAGAGCAAAATATCTGCGAACAAAACCATACTCTTTTCTTTGTTTCAGAACATCATTGATATAGCGAAACATCGCACAATCAAGCTGTGCGCTGAAACGCAGAGGATCTACCTTCTGTTCAAGCTCTGCTTCTATTTTCACAAAAGCCTCCTTGAAAGTAGCAGGCAGACGCTCATATTCTTTGTTATTTATGCATTCCTGTAAAAGCGCAATTGAGAAAACACTGCCGTCCATAAGGATGTCAGGCACCTCTGTGCCAAGCAGCCTGGCCTTAAGCAGGCTCTTCATATTATGGATATCGTCCTTAAGGAAAAATAAGCCTGTCAGTTCCGGTTCCGGAGTGAGTTCCCACACGATTTTGCGTGCAGCCTGCAGTTCGTCGCGAATAAAGCAATCTATTTCTCTGTTTTGATACTGTCCAGTACCGCCATTGCCGCCATAGCCAGCCTCCAGTAAGAAAGTCATTGCCTCCGTCTCGTCCGCTGCCTCAGCAATTCTTCTCATTTGTGCTTCGTCCAGCATCCTTTTTGTCAGGACGCTGATACGCCCCATCGCATATTCATAACTTGGCTGTGGCATCCCGGCTCACCTCCACGCCAAACAATATGGTCGCCACCTCACGTTCCGTTTTCCTGCGCATTTCCTGCAAGATAGTGGCAAAAGAGCAATCAACATCACTGTTTTTACCAATCAGCAAAATGCCGTCAGCAAACGGAGCGGTTTCTTCTGCCAATGACAATTGACCCTTCTTACCATTAGCTGTTAAATCTGCGTTGATTTCCAGCAAGAAACCATTCTTATACTTGGCAAAATCTTTGGCAGGTACGCACAGTTTCTCCGTGCCGGTCACACTGGCATTATTGACAATGGCAATAATCAGCTTTTTCCATTTTTCATCAGTTAATTGGGCTAATTCTTTGGCGGCCAGCAAATAAGCCTCGTCCAAAAGCTGCCTCTTGCTGTCAAGTGAGTCCTTCCTTGCTTCCAGCTCAGCAATCAGCTCCTGACGATGAGCGGCCTCCTTGGCAGCGAGCAAAGATTCTTCACGTATTTCTTCCGCCTTGATGTGCGCTTCCTCTATGATTTTTGCAGCGGAAGCATCTGCTTTAGTCTTGGCTGCCGCCAGAATGGCTGCTGCTTCTGCTGCCGCTTCCTCTTGAATTTTAAAAACAATTTTATTGGTTGCCACCGGGCTTGCCCCCCTTGCTTAAAGTTTGACACCGTTAACCATGATGAAAGAAATGAGCAGTGCAAGTACGGCATAAGTTTCAACCATTGCGCCGAAGATCAGTCCTTTGGCCGTTTCTTCCGGACGTTTGGCTGCCAGATAGATACCGGCTGCACAAACTTTACCCTGATATATAGCCGATAGCAAACCAACTATACCAATCGGCAAGCCAGCGATAAACAATGCCCATCCCTGATACAAAGTTAGCTCTTTCATATTGCCGTCAACTACACCAATATTCAGAACAATGATGAAAGCAATCAATAGGCCATAAATGCCCTGTGTGCCAGGCAATGCCTGGAGCAACAAAACATTACCGAACTTATCCGGATCTTCAGAAACGACACCGGCGCCTGCCTGTCCGGCAATGCCAACACCGATCGCGGAGCCTATACCGGCTAAAATAGCGGCAGAAGCCGCACCTGCCAGTGCCAGAGATGTACCCAAACTAATCATAATTTCATTCCTCCCCTTATTTTCGTTAATTTATATTAGTTTTATTTGCTTACATTGACGTATTTAGTACGAATTGCTAAAGGTTTAAAAGCCCTGCCACCCGGTTCGAAAAACTTGCCGAAAAACTCAATATACTGTAAGCGGCTGGTATGCACAAAAGCGCCCATGATATTAACTGCTATATTGAAGGTATGACCGAGCAGCAAAAAGACAACGGCTATGACGATTCCAACCGGTCCTGCCTGCCATAACATATGAGCAATCGTGTTGATAACCATCGCGATAACCCCTGTCGAAAGCCCCAGAGCGAACAATCTGGAATAACTCAGCAGGTCACTGAAATAACCGCTGATATTGTAGAGCGACAAGACTCCGCTCAAGAGTCGGCGAAAAATGTTTTTCTTTTCCCTGCCGCCGGTCAGGATGATTACCGTCATACCGCTAAGCGCGAGATATTGGCCGACTTGTTTATCCGGTGCAAAAGCCATGAGTCCTAAGCCAGCGAAAATAACAAGCCAGGAAAGCTGGTCGAAGACTGCGTTCCAAAGCTGCCCCCTCTTTATTTCCAGATACATCTTCATGCAGACACCGAGAATAATGTGTACAGCGCCGAGGCCAAAACACAAGGCCAACATTTTCAACGGTTCATTCATCGGTGATAGCAATATAGGATTGAATTCCAAGCCAAACCAGCCGCCAAACATCGCTCCCCAGAAA
This sequence comes from Acidaminococcaceae bacterium, assembly GCA_051653445.1. Classification (GTDB taxonomy): domain Bacteria; phylum Bacillota; class Negativicutes; order Acidaminococcales; family Acidaminococcaceae; genus RZYP01. Next base: position 10,021 of record JBOFWD010000058.1, read on the forward strand.
ATGGTGGAAATACTGCCGAAAAAAATAACTGTCACCAGCTTGCCAACACCACCTTCAGGTTTTAGTACCTTCAGGACTATAAACAACAGAATTGTCAGCACAAGACCATAACCGGCGTCTGACAGCATCATGCCAAAAAATATGAAATGCCAGGGCGCCATCATAAAGCTCGGGTCAAGTGATCCGATTTTCGGTCTGGAATACATTTCCGTAACCGCTTCATAAGGAGCGGCAAAAGCCACATTTTCCATAACGGACGGTGGAATTTCTTCTTCCGCCGGTTCCTCGAACTTCAAATCATAAACCGCTGTAGCTTCGGCTACTGCTTTGGATACATCCGCTTGCCGGTCAGCTCTCAGCCATCCTTGCAGGCAAAAGGTTTGCTCCGTTTCTTCGCCGCCAATAAACAAGCGCTCCTGACAAACCGCAAGTTGGTCATAATAAAGTCTTAAATCGGCTGCTTTGTCCGCCAACTTTGCAGCCTCGCCTTCCAGTTCTTCAGCGAGCCCCTCTTTCATACTCGCAGCCTGAGTCAAATCAGAGATGATTTCCTGCGGCACTCCTGTCCTTTTCGGGAAGATAACCGGCGAAAAATCATGATCCTTCAGTAAACCCTTTACTTCCGCCGCTGTAGTTTTGTGGGCAAAGATTACCAGCGCCCTTCCTTCATTGCCTTCGCCCAGAACAAGCAGCTCCGCCGGCATTTCTTTCAGAGTATCCTGTACTGCCTCAACTTCTTCCGTGGCAAGAAAACCTGCGAAATAGACACTAGAATCTGTTTCACTCAAATTTTCCAACGCTACGTCAAGAGCAGCCCAAGGCTCGAGTCCTTTGGCCTGAGCCAGCATAGTAGCAGCTTCATTACGCAGGGTCGTAATCTTTTCGGCTAATGAAGTCAGTTGATTACTCAATGCCGCTCCTTCGTCCTTTTTTTGCAAAAAGTGTTCATATTGCACTATAGGTTTGGGCGCAAACAGAGATGGTTTACCTGCGTGTACTGTAATGAATTTTATTGCCTCTTGCGCTTTGCCCAGAGCATTATCTACATCAGCAATTCCCGGCAATGAATTTCCGTCGGAAGTTGCAATCAGCATGAGATTGCCGCCTCTCTGCAAATTGAGCAAAATTGCTTCCCGGTCGTCTTTCAGTGCATATAAAGTTGCTTTCTTCATCGGCACTAACATGCTAAACCACGACCCTTTCGATAATATAGGCCACTGCCTCCGGTAATTTGGCTTTAGCTGCGATTGCCGCCTCACTATCAGCCATCCTGCGCTTCTCAATTAAAGCCTTTGCTCTTCCTTTAGCCTCTTCTTCTGCTGCAGCTATGGTATCCTTTGCCGCTGAGCGGGCGTTATTAATTAGTTTTTCTGCGTTCTTGCCGGCGGCTTCCTCTGCATCGCGCATCATTTCTCTCGCGCTTATTTTTGTATCGCGTTTTGCTTCAGCCGCCAAGCGTTCTGCCTCTTTTATTTCTTCCAAAATAGACATTTCTTCACCACCTTTATCCCTCTTTAAATAAAGACGTATAGACGCATAAAATACCGCTTCCACTCCGTAAAGTGAAACCGGTATCCAAAGTCTTTCCTTGACATATAGAATGATTCAGTGTGTACTGTCATAATTTTCGCTTTCCCTTCAAAATATTATGAAGAAAGGATCATAACCATTGAAAATTAAGATAATGAAATCAGAAGCAGAGATTTATTCATCAAAATCATTATGTTTTCAGATAAATATTGATAAAATCCACCGAATACTTAAACATTAGACAAAAATCCCTTAATTCCTGCCTGAAAATTGCGACTTCTCAAAGTATTTATAATTTCTTGTAATAAAAACAGCACCCCGCTGGGTTATCCTGCGAAGTGCTGCAATAATTGCAATCTTTATTTACCTAATTTCACTTTCTGAAAAGTGCAGGCTTTAACGTCAAACATCCGGGCGGCAATACGTTTGTCCCTGTCCAAATCAGCGGTAAAACAGATTGTTGTTTTGCCGCAGCCATCCGTCCGCAAGAGTTCATCTGCTTTCAGGACCGCCTTCGCGTCAAGAGCAGTTTGTTCCGCCGGATCAATAACTTTGACATCAGCGCCCATTGCCTCCTCGATTTCCTTCTTGATAAACGGATAATGCGTACAAGAAAGAATCATGGTATCGACACCTGCAACTTTCAATGGCAAGGCATATTCAGCTACAGCCGCTTTAATTTCAGGCGAATCGAAGCGTTCACCTTCAATCAGAGGCACGAATTTCGGGCAAGCCTGCGGCACTACGTTTGCCGTCGAATCTACTGCCAGAATAGCCGCTTTATGCGCACCGGATTTAATCGTGAATTCCGTAGCCAAAACACCAATAGTCTTATTCCTGCTGGCATTCAAAACCAGGTTAGCCCCTTTTGACATACCAATAATATCATATGCATGTTTACCCTTTAAGTCATCGACACCAAGCACTGTAATAGTATTACAGGCAATGACAACCAGCTTGACACCTTGTTTTTCCAAATAGTCCAGCATTTCGCCGACAAATTGTCTCACCTCTGCTTCACTGCGCGTTCCGTATGGTGTTCTGGCAGTATCACCCAGATAAATGAAATCTTCATGCGGCAACTTTATCTTCAGGTATTTTAAAACGCTAAGCCCGCCGACACCAGAATCCAAAACGCCGATTGGTGCATCCTTTTTAAGCAATTTGCTCATCTCCTGCTCCACGGTTAATAATAACTCTATTCATTTTGTATTATACACCAATTTTTACAAATGAAAACAAAGAAAAATTTGGGTCAAAGAGGACTGTAAGCTACCATCTCCTTTGGCCCAAAATAATCTTTTGCCTTATTCTTCATTCTTTATAAATATTTTATCCAAAATTTATAGGTGCTCAGAATAACTACGATGGTCAGCACCAAGTAGTCGCCCAGTCCCAGTTGCTGTTTCTTCATGTTTTTATAGGTGTTAGCACCGAAACCCTTCAGTTCCATGCTGAGCGCAAGCGTATCAGATTTAGCTACAGCGCGCATTACCAAAGGCTTAATTACTACTAAATAAGAATATAAACGTTTGAAAACATTACCGCGGTTAGAATAGCCACGACAGGACTGCGCATCGAGAGTTGCCGTGCTGTCAGTCAAAAAATCCGGCACGAAACGCAGCGCAGTTGTCAGCATGAAAGCATATTCACAAGGCATATGAAAACGTTCTACCAATGCTTGAGCAATATCCTGTATTTTCGTCGCTGCCAGCAAACAAAGAAAAGCCATCGTCATGACCAACATCCGCAAACCACCGGTCAAAGCAACTTCGAGTGAAGATTGGAATAAAAGCTGAAGCATGATCATCATACCGGTAAATACTGCCAAAGCACCAATGGCCGCCATCGTCATACGATCATGTTTGATGTAAAGCAACAAAACAAGCTCCAGCACCAAGATAAAGGAAACTATCTGTACCGGCAGAATAAAAACAAGTGCAGTTACTGCAAGCACCGTAATCAATTGCGTAAAAGCGGTAACTTTCATTATTTTTCACCCGCTTTCAAAGTAAGCTGAGCACAAAAATCAGCGGCATTAACAGCCGTAAGCTCGAAAGTTGCAGCCAGCGCCGCCATCGTTGGCTGCTGCAAGCCCCATTCTGTCAAATCCTTGGTGCCGTTAAAAAGCTCTTCCGGCACATCATCAAAAACGAGATTGCCATTATGCAGTACGATGACGCGGCGGGCATATAGCCTCGCTATATTCATGTCATGGGTAATCAGAACGATGGTAATGCCTTGCTCTTCATTGATTGCCCGCAGATAATTCATCATCTGTTCTTTTTCCAGGCTGTCCTGGCCATTCGTAATTTCATCAAGAATCAGGATACGCGGCTTGAGTGCCAGTGCGGCTGCTACGCCAAGGCGGCGCTTCTGACCAAAGGATAAGATACGAGGATAAACATCGGCAAAGTCTGTAAGCCCTGTTGCCGCCAAAGCTTCCTCTACCTGTTCACGCACTTTTTCCTCTGACAGTTTTTTATTGCGTGGTCCATAAGCAACTTCGTCCCAGACCGTATCGGCAAGAATCTGTAAATCCGGATTCTGAAAGACGTAGCCAACGCGATCGGCCAGATCGGCCGGTTCTTTCTTAGCAATGTTTTCACCGTCAACATAAACTTCACCGGAGCGCGGATGCATCAAAGCCATGAAAAGCCTGCTCAAAGTTGTCTTACCGCTGCCATTATGGCCAAGCAAAGCTACAAATTCACCATCTTCTATTTTGCAGTCAATATCATTGATGACAGGCTCGCCGCGTCTGTAAGCAAAATTTACTTCTCTTGTTTCAATCACAGCTCAACCCTCCCATACTTTTCTTTAAGTTCGATAATCGCTTCTTTGGTATTTCTCCACATGCCAAGATGGATATCATCACGTTTCTCGAGGTTAAGTTTTACCTGCCATAAAGCCGGCAAAATTCTTCTGAGTTCTCTGTCTTCATAGGCAATAGAAGCTGCCTCTTCAAAAGAACCGGATGCCACAACCCCGCCGTCCTGCAATACTATCATATCAGTAACATAAGGCAGCACGTAGTCAAGATTATGTTCAACAACGATAACTGTCATATTATATTTTTGATGGATTTTATAAAGCAGCTTATATAAGGAAACCGAGCCTTCCGGATCCATGGCCGAAACAGGTTCATCCAGCACCAATATGCGTGGATGAACAGCCAAAACCGAAGCCAGGAGTAGTCTTTGCCTTTGGCCGCCGGACAATTCATCGAGCTGATAATTCTCTCTGCCAGGCAAACCTACATCTTCCAGAGCCTTTTTCGTACGTTCCTCGACTTCGTCCGGTGGAAAACCATGATTCAAGAGGGAAAAAGATACTTCTTCGCCGGCAGTCAGAGACACCAGCTGGCTTTCGTAATCTTCCAGCATTAGCCCCAAATGCATCGCAATATCAGAAACACGCCTACCCTTGGTATCTTCACCGAGCACTTCAACCGAACCTGCATAGCGGCCGCCGTAATAATAAGGGATGATGCCAGCCATAGCTTTGCACATCGTAGTCTTACCTGCCCCGCTTGGTCCCAGAAGTACTGTAAAAGAACCTTCTTTGACACTGACATTGATATCTTTTAAAACTACCTCTCCGCCATTATAAGCATAGTGAAAATTTTTAAATTCAACTGCGTAGTTACTCATTTTTTACGCGCCCCCTGGATAAAGAACAGTTTTTGTGCAGGTGCGAACAAAACCTGAGTAATGAAACCGTTCAGCACTGCGACAGTTGCCACGACCGGCAACATGGCATAAATATAAACATGCATCGGTAAATTAAGAATAAGCTTTAAAATAAAGGTGAAAACCGAACCGCTGGCCATGGTAGCCAGAAAACCTGTCAGATAAGGACGAAAACGGAAATCGCTAAACCCCATCTGCAGCATCGATTTAACGACTAATGCCGCTACAAAAGCACCGGTCAACTCACTCGCTATATTACCGAGAGGGAAAGCTGACTTCGAGGAAGGCACCAGCGTCAAACCTGCTACAAAGCCGATACCCAAGGATTGTGAAAAACTTGGATTCGTCAAGCTGATAGTTATGGAATACATGGCAATGGTCCAGTTCGGAGTTACACCGCCAATATTCGGACTAATAGTATGAAGGATAACGCCTATAGCCAATAAGAGTGCTGTTATAGCTACCCAGCGATGAGTATCCTTGGCCGGCGGCACTTCAATCAATTCAACTTCTGATTTGAAAACTTGTTCCTCTTTCATCTTTTTCCTCCTCAATCAAAATTTTTTGCAATAAAAAAAAGCCCCTCATCCCTGTAGGGACGAGAAACTCTCGCGGTACCACCCTGCTTGATTACCTATAGTAATCCTGCTTATTACAGAATACAGGCTTCAGCCGATATTCCCTTCCTTGATAACGGGCGAAGTCTCCCGATGGCGTCTACCCCGGCCATGCCGGCTCAAACCATATCTCTTGGGCCCATTCAAAATGCTGCCTTGCGCCGGACTCTCACTGTCACCGGCTCGCTGAAGCGTGCTTTGCAGATCTACTCTTCCCAATCATCGAATTTGTCTTATGGATTAAAACAAAGTTTAACAAAAGCATCCACCTATGTCAATATTTATTTTGCATTTATGATAACTATTCCTTATAATTATGGTAGGTGATGAAGATGAAACAGGGATTGTTATACAAATTTTTAATTGCTCCGTTGATCTTCCTTCTTCTTTATATCGGAACTATCCTGCCGTTTATCGGCGAAAGCATGCGCGTTCTGCTGCAGTTTTTGCCCCAGCTGTTAGCTTCGGCCATTTCTCTCTTTTTGACAATTTTAGCAGCAATACAAATGTCGATTAATAGTTTTCTGGCTTTTTTCTCGCCGTCGCTGGCAGAAATGTTTTCATCAGCCAGCAATGCCATTGTACTTCTTGTCAGCAGTATCTTTAATATTTTAGCGCAATTATTCGGTTCTGCCGTTGACCTGGCGCAAAAATCGGTCAGCAGTTTCTTTAACATGCTTGGTCATGTCTGGTCTGCATTTGCCTCGATTATTATCCAATTGCTCAATCTGCTTGGCTTTCTTGCAGAAGCACTGCTGGCTTTCTTATCATTGCTTGTCCAATTACTGCTTTATGCACTGCAAACTCTGCTTTCCAGCCTATTTGCCATTACTTATAAGGTTTTAAGCGTAATTCCCGGTGGGCGAGAGTTCATCGACTATCTGCTTAATACTCCGGCCGGCAGACTGCTGAGAGAGTTTTTTGGGCTTTTCTTAAATAGAACACATCGCCAGGAAGCAAGATATGCCTGGCAGAACTTCCTCAAAAAAATAAAAAGAAAAGGATTGTGAAACCATGAAGATTTCAACGAAAGGACGCTATGCCCTTCGCTTGATGTTGGATTTAGCCGTCAATTATACCGGCGAATATATCACCATTAAAAACATTGCCAAGAGACAGGAAATATCCGAGAAATATCTTGAACAAATTATCACCCAGCTGAGCAAAGCCGGCTTTGTAAAAAGTGCTCGTGGTGCGCAAGGCGGTTATATGTTAGCCCGCACACCGGCAGAATATACTGTCGGTGAAATTCTCCGCACCCTGGAAGGCAGCCTTGCTCCGGTTGCCTGTTTGGAAGAAAACCAGATTAATTGCGCGCGTGCCAGCGAATGCGTAACCCTGGAAGTCTGGCTGCAACTCGAAAAGGCTATTAACAACGTCGTTGACAACATAACGCTTGCCGACCTGGTAAGACGCCATAACGAAAAAACTTCTTATACCTATGAAATATGAGCATATCCTGTCAGGCAAAAAAAGCTTGACAGGATATTTTTTTAAGTGTAGAATTCTACTAAAGATTAATTCCTATTATAACTATATGAATGAAGGGTAATGTTGACCATGAAAGTCGCTCTTTGCCGCAACCGATGTTGATTGTCTTTTGACAGTTTACCTTCCATATTTAAATTTATTTTTACATGAAAAGAGGAAACTATTATGTCTAAAATCGTTAAAAGCTTAACTGAGTTAATTGGTAATACACCCCTTTTGTCACTGACCAACTATAACAAAAAACTTGCACCAAATGCCGAAATTATTGCCAAGCTCGAATACTTCAATCCTGCCGGTAGCGTTAAGGACCGTATCGGCAGGGCTTTGATTGAGGACGCCGAAAAAAAAGGTGTCCTGAAACCAGGTGCTGTAATTATTGAACCGACCAGCGGCAACACCGGTATAGGGCTTGCTTCAGTAGCCGCTGCCAAAGGTTATCGTATTATTTTAACAATGCCGGAAACAATGAGCGTCGAACGCCGTAATTTACTAAAAGCTTATGGCGCAGAGCTTGTTCTTACAGAAGGCGCAAAAGGGATGAAGGGAGCAATCGATAAGGCTGCCGAGCTCGCAAAAGAAATCCCTAATTCATTCATTCCCGGTCAGTTCGTAAACCCTGCCAATCCGGCTATCCACAAAGCGACAACCGGTCCTGAAATCTGGAGGGATACTGAAGGCAAAGTCGATATTTTTGTTGCAGGCGTAGGTACCGGCGGAACTATAAGCGGTGTCGGTGCATACTTGAAATCACAAAACCCAGATGTTAAAATTGTTGCTGTCGAGCCAGCAGACTCGCCTGTTCTTTCCAAAGGAATTGCCGGCCCACACAGAATTCAAGGTATCGGGGCTGGTTTTGTGCCTGATACCCTGAACACTAAAGTTTATGATGAAGTTGTAACTGTCGAAATTGATAACGCTTTGAATACTGTTAAAGAATTGGCAAAGAGTGAAGGTCTCTTGATAGGAATCTCCAGCGGCGCCGCGGTATACGCTGCCACTCAGCTTGCTAACCGTCCGGAAAACAAAGGCAAGGTCATTGTCGCGCTCCTGCCGGATACCGGCGAGCGTTACCTTTCTTCTCCCGGCTTCATCGATTAACCATAATCGAAAGGAACTGATTTCATGACTGTATTGTCTCGTGACCAAGCCTGGGAATTGCTGACAAAATATAACAAAGATCCTTTTCATCTGCGCCATGCATTGACCGTAGAAGGCATTATGCGCTACTTCGCCCGCGAACTGGGCTATGGCAAGCAGGAAGCTTTCTGGGCCAATGTTGGTCTGCTGCACGATTTGGACTTCGAGCTTTATCCGGAACAACACTGCACAAAAAGTCAGGAACTGATGCGGGAAGCGGGACTCGATGAAGACATCATACATGCAACCGCCAGCCATGGTTACGCAATCGCAGTCGATATCAAACCTGAGCATGAAATGGAAAAAATTCTTTATGCCTGTGATGAACTCACGGGACTGATCGGTGCCTGCGCATTGATGCGTCCTTCCAAAAGCGTACAGGATATGGAACTGAAGTCCGTAAAGAAAAAATATAAAGCCTTGAATTTTGCTGCCGGCTGCTCCCGCCCTGTCATTGAACGCGGTGCCGGAATGCTTGGCTGGAGCTTGGACGACCTTATTACCAGAACTATTCTGGCGATGCGGGAAGACGAAGCAGCTATTAACGAATTTTATGCTAAACTAGCACCCGTGAAGCAGGATAATTAAATATTTTGTCTAAATAGTAATTTGTGATTTTTTTCAATTACTATGAATGGCCGAGGTGAGAACGATGTTTAAACATAGGGGAATACTCATAATCTTTCTTTGTTTAATTATCGCTTCTATCCTCGGCTTCCTTATGCTTGCCAACAATACACCAAAAGCGCAAAATCTTTTTACTTATAAGGATATTGTCATAACTCAGGAACAAAATGTTAAAACAGTTATGGCAGCCGGTGGCAATGTTATTGTCGACAGTAATATCAAAGGACACATTTTTGTAATAGACGGTGATTTGACAATCAACGCAGGCTCGAAAATTGCCGGTCAGATTGTTGTCCTTGGCGGTGATATTATTGTTTCACCAAGGGCAGAACTTAGATACGAGCCTCTCGTTTTTTTGCTGCACGACCACCCCTTTGTACCGCTCATCGCAGCTTTGCTTCTTAGCCTGGGTGCTCTTTTTCTGATTCTCCTGCCGTTATTATTGTGGCTTACCGGTTATTATTTTAAGCGATCTCCTTTTTACCATCCAGCAAAAGACCTCCTTTTTAAATGGCAGGAACGCTGGCCTTCCCTCTACATTGTTCTTGGTTTTATTCTGAGTGCAGGCATGCTTTATATCTTTCTGAACTTAGCATGGAAAACTTTTTTTAAAGCCAGCACGGTTCTTTTTGATGATGCTTTCATTTGGCTTGTACGTTATTACGCCAATCCAACCCTCGATAAGTTCATGCTTTTCATAACTGACATCGGCTTTGGAAAAGGTTATGGCATTATTGTAGCTATTACCTTCGTCCTGCTCGCTTACAAAAAACGCTGGCATGATTTCTCTGCTTTAGCGGTTTGCCTTGCCGGTGCGGGTTTACTCAGCGTCTTTTTGAAAAACAGTTTTCAGCGTCTGCGTCCAGACTCCTTTTTCCTGGTACAGGAAACCAGCTTCAGTTTTCCCAGCGGGCATGCGATGGCAACCATGTGTTTTTATGGCATGCTGGCTTTTTTCCTGATGCGGGAAGCAAAATCCTGGCCTCTTCGCTTGCTGATAGCGATGCTGGCCGTTATTATGAGTCTTATCGTCGGTCTTAGCCGCATTTACCTCGGCGTCCACTATCCTACTGATGTCGCCGCCGGTTATGCTGTTGGCTTCATGTGGCTGCTCATCTGTGTTTCCATGCTTTTAAAACAAGAAAAGAAAAGCACTGTCAGCAAGAAGTAGATTTTTTCTCTTCTTAGAACGACAGTGCTTTCTATGTTGAGTACGGTGCTTATCTATAGCGACGTACTCATTTTTTATAAATCTCTACTGAGCATATCCATAACCATCATATTGCTTACTACGCCAATACCACCGGGAACAGGCGTAAAAGCAGAAGCTTTCGCCGCCACAGCCGCATCAACATCACCGAGCAATTTATCATCGACGGCATTGATACCGACGTCGACAATCACAACACCCTCTTTGACCATGTCTGGCTTCACAAAAGCAGGAATGCCGACTGCTGCTACGATAATGTCAGCCTGCCTGAGAACACCAGGTAAGTCCTGGGTGCGGGAATGGCAGATAGTGACAGTAGCATGTTCCTGCAAGAGGAGTAACGCAACCGGTTTGCCAACTACATTGCTGCGTCCGAGAACAACAACGTGTTTGCCTTTCAGCTCAATTCCGTAATGCGAGAGCGTTGCCATACAGGCACGCGGCGTGCATGGTGCCCAACGGCTGCGACCAAGATACAATTCGCCGGCATTCAAAGGATTTAAGCAGTCAACGTCTTTTGCCGGAGCTAACAAGGCTCCGACAGCATCGCTGTTCAAATGCTTCGGCAAAGGCATCATTGGCAGTATGCCGGTAACTGTCTCATCAGCATTTAATTCTTTTATTACTTCTTCGACTTCTTCCTGGGAAGCAATAGCAGGCAATTCAACCGTCTTCACACCTGCCCCGAGGCTTTCTGTCATTTTAATCAAACGGCTTTTGTAAACATGCGAAGCCGGGTCGTCACCGACAGTAACGATTGCCAGCGCAACTTGTTTGCCATTGGCTTTAGCCGCAGCTATTTTTTCTGCAATTCTTTCTCTGGCAGCATCTGCAACCGGTTTGCCTGACATCAATAATGTTTCCATCTTTCTACCTCGTTTATCAGAATAGACCGCTAATTACGCCGTCGTCACTTACATCAATTTTTTCGGCTGCCGGTACCTTCGGCAGGCCAGGCATCGTCATAATATCACCGGTCAGCACAACCACAAAACCAGCACCGGCTGAAATGCGTACATTCTTAACATTCATGGTGAATCCTTCAGGACGACCTAGCAGAGCCGGGTCATCAGAGAGTGAATATTGTGTTTTAGCCATGCAGACAGGCAAGCTGCCATAACCCAACTCTTCATATTGTTTCAAGGCATTTTCTGCTTCTTTCGCATAAGAAACAGCGGCAGCTCCGTAGATTTCCTTGGCAACTGCATTAATCTTTTCTTTCAGCGTCAAACCATCTTCATAAATAGGTGCGAAAGCAGCTTTGCCGGATTCCGCTAAAGCAACCACTTCTTCCGCCAATGCGATGCCGCCTTCCCCGCCTTTGGCAAAAACATCCGATAAAGCTACATTAACTCCATGGCTTGCGCAATGACTGCGGATCGCTTCCAGTTCTTCTTCGGTATCCTGGGCGAAGATATTGATCGCAACAACCAAAGGAACATTGAACTTTTTAATGTTTTCAATGTGTTTTTCCAAGTTAACAAGGCCTTTTTTGACGGCTTCAACATCAGGTACCGCTAATCCTGTTTTTGGCACACCTCCGTGCATCTTAAGCGCACGGACTGTAGCTACAAGCACGGTAGCATCTGGTTTTAAGCCGGCATAACGGCATTTGATATCAAAAAACTTTTCAGCGCCAAGATCAGCACCGAAGCCTGCCTCTGTTACCGTATATTCAGCAAGCTTCATTGCGGTTTTCGTAGCCATAACGCTGTTGCAGCCATGTGCTATGTTGGCAAAAGGCCCGCCATGAATGATGGCAGGTACATTCTCTAACGTCTGCACGAGATTTGGTTTAATGGCATCTCTCAGCAGGGCAGCCATGGCGCCCTGTGCTTTAATCATGCCGGCAGTAATCGGTTCGCCCGCATAGCTGTAAGCCACTAT
>JBOFWD010000059.1:0-18676 GCA_051653445.1 Acidaminococcaceae bacterium
TAGTGCACATATTAAATGCAATAACATGCATAAAAAAACCAAAGTACCCGGCAATCCGGATGAAAGTTTAGTTGAATTTTTTAAAAACATCTTTAAAAGGAATGCCCGCAATCACTTTTTCCCGGTACATATCGCGAAGTTTCTCTTCACCTTCTCTTAAATGTTGAGAAGTAATACCATGACGTATCGATAACCAAGCTTCCACAAATGCTGCCAAATGGTCACACCCTTTCAATATCGACCCATCAACAGCGGAATATTGGTCTTCATTATATTTTTGGTTTATTTGCTCCGGCTGGCTCAGAAGTTCTGTTTTCCCGCCAATGATTACCCTGTCAGCAAATTCGTTTTCGGCAAAATAAAGAATTTCTTTGTGCCATTCACCAGGCAGCAACGGCAATATTTTCTCTGCAATTTGTCTTTTCTCTATATCTTTTATCAGCGCTTCCAAACCAGCAACCGAGCGCTTAATAGGTGAAATAATATCCCTGGTCAAGACCTCCGGCAAGTCATGGAACAAACCGCAAAGAAAATCATTAGTAGCGCGTTTAGGACAGGCATCGATGCGCAAAGCACAAAAATAGCCCAGTATAGCCACTATAATCATATGCCCCATCACTGATGTCTCCGGTACCCTTGGCGACTGCGCCCATCTTTTTTGAAAACGCAGCTGACCTACAAGATCAACAAATTTACGCGTTTTGCCTCCCAGGGATATTTTCTGAACGCCTGCCAGATCATAGTGCTCTTCAATTTCGTTGGCAATGGCAATTTTTGTTGCCTCAACATCGTAAATACCTTGATTTAGATGGTAAACTATGCGAAATTCCCACTCTGTGGCCAAATAATGTGCCGCCTTCAAAAGTTTCTTTTCTTTCAGATAACAATCTGTATCGAAATATTTCTTCATTCTGCCCAAGAAATCCTGATCAATATCGGGCACCTTGCGTTCTAGTTCGCTATATACCCAATTATTCAGTTTATCTCCATGTACACGCATCAATTCGTGAAAAACAGGCGGTTTGATGTCTGTCAGAATTATTCTGTGCAAGAATTCAAAAATGCCGCCTTCTACAAGCACCTGCCAATTCAATTTAGCACCATGATCCTGTTCCTCATAACGCGACAACACATAAAGTATAACCATTTTATGGGCCTGCTTATCCAGCTCCGTAAATCCCTGCGGCCTTATGTGGTCATTCCAGCGTTGGATATGTGCCGCCTCGTAAAGTACTTCTATAAAATTCTTACTTAAAATCATGATGTCCTCCTTTTATTTTAGCGGATATAAAAGATAAGGCTGCACCTTTTCCGCAAAATATGTGTTTTCTCTGTCCCAACGATTAAAAATATCCGCCAACGGTATTTCTGCATAGCGCAGAGAACTCTCTCCTAATGCGATATCAATTTTATAACCATCCGCACTTCTTTTGGGAAACAAATCTCTTTGAGGATAATCCTTCATTAACAAGCGGACTATTTGTGCTCCTGTCTGCGCCGGTTGGAAACTTCTTTTGTCAGTTATATGTATCTGCACACCCTGGCAGAGTTCACCTGCATATAAACCATAGTTTGGTTTGAAAGCTATTGGTCTGAAAATGACCCCCGGCATCGCTAGTTCATTGAGTTGCGCGGCAAAATCAAGCTTATCCAGCCAAGGCGCCCCAATATATTCAAATGGTTTAGTTGTACCGATACCTACCGAAACTTTCATATCGCCAACTATACCTGTTGACGCATAATAAAACGGACTCATTTCTGTAGGAATATTGGGCGAAGTAGCAATCCACGGCAATCCAGTCTGTTCAAAGAACATTTCCCTTGTCCACTTCTTCATAGGTATTACCTGCAAATCAACACCAATTCGATATTCCTTATTTATAAAGCTTGCGTACTCACCCACCGTCAGACCGTGGCGAAGCGGCACGTTATATAAGCCTATGAAAGACTCAAATCCGTTTTTCAGTGTAGGTCCATCGAGGTAGCCACCCAAAGGGTTTGGCCTATCGAAAACTACGAATTTTTTCCCTTGCTTGGCACAGGCTTCCATCGCATAAGCCATAGTAGACACATACGTATAGTGACGGCTACCCACATCCTGAATATCAAAAGCTAAAATATCTATATCGGCAAGCATCTCTTTTGTCGGTTTCTTTGTATCCCCGTAGAGGCTGCGAACTTCAACCCCTTCATAATTATCATTCTTTACGGCATCACCGGCCATTACCGCACCAAAAAGGCCATGTTCCGGTACAAAAATAGCTTGCAGCTGGGTTTTTTCCTTTAGCAGGTCAACCGAGCTCTTAAGGTTACGATCGACACCTGTTTGATTGGTTATAAGCCCAACCCTTTTACCGGCAAAAATTCCCTCATAATCATCAATTCTTTCAATTCCCAAAACAACCTTGCTTTTGTTATTCTTTGCTTCTGTGCACTGCAGAGGCAAAATAACTATAGCAAACAGACAAATCATCACAAACAGAATATTTCTCGTCCTCATTCTCTATCCCCTTATATTTGAATTTAACCGTTCTATCAGATACTGACCGCATTTTTAAAATTAATTCTGTGCAGATATTTCAAGTTGCAAGCGCCTTTGCTGCCATCTTCTAACTGCCGCTGTCAATTCGTCCTCCGAATTTTTCAGAGTACCATCCTGCACCCTCTTCAGAAGAATCCTCATTAACTGTGGCAGGTCATTTTTGCCGCCTATCATTGCCGCTACCTGTTTACCGCTGAGCAGCAAATCGCTGGTATGAACAGGCATTTGAACAGCCAGACGCAGAATTTCTTCGCTATACATGCGCATCGCAATAATTTCCTGTTCATGAGCATTGGTGGCGGCCAAATCAGCAAGACAAACCGAGGCGAGTTGGGCAAAAGCCTCCTGCAGGTCCTTATTCCAGCGAAAAGCACCGGATAATGCAGCCTTGCGCAGCCAACGTCTGGTTCCCTGCTCATCTTTACCAACATGGAAACCTAACTGCATGTGATTTGCTATAAGCCAAACAACCCTTTTTACAAAATTAGCTGAAAACTGAAACCGTTTGAGAATTTTTTCCGCCATACATGCACTGAGTGCCTCATGTCCATAATCCGTCGGCTTGCCTTCTTCATCAAAGCCACGCACGGAAGGCTGTCCTTTACCTATATCATGTAAAAGGAGCGCCCACCTTACTTCCAAACTTTTTTCCCCAAATGATACTGCTTTTAAAGTATGGTTCCAAACATCGTAATGATGAAAATCAGGATTTTGAGGAACACCGACAAGTTCTGACAGTTCAGGCAAAATAGGTATTTGTATTTCTTTACCATTCTGTCTGTTACGACACGCCTGGGCAGCCAGTCCACTTTTCACCAAAGCGTCCAAACCAAGATTTACAAATTCGCCTTTCATCAGCTTATTAAGTTCCGTGCGAATGCGTTCCATGGAAAGC
This sequence comes from Acidaminococcaceae bacterium, assembly GCA_051653445.1. Taxonomy (GTDB): domain Bacteria; phylum Bacillota; class Negativicutes; order Acidaminococcales; family Acidaminococcaceae; genus RZYP01. The sequence goes on from JBOFWD010000059.1 coordinate 3,438, forward strand.
CCTCTTACTCTCGGCAATTGTGCCGTAATAGCAGCAAAAACTTTCTCGTCACAGGTTACACCTAACTGAGAGATAAAGCGGCAGGCGCGAAACATTCTGAGGGCATCTTCAGCAAACCTTTGCGAAGCCTCCCCTACGGTGCGCAGCTGCCTGTTTTTCAAGTCTTCCAGACCATTGAAAAAGTCAATTACATTTCCTTGGTTATCCAAGGCAATCGCATTGATAGTAAAATCTCTGCGCGCAAGATCTTCTGCCAAAGTTTCACAATACCAGACACTTTCAGGCCGATGCGCATCCTCACCGTAATTTTCACTGCGATAAGAAGCTACTTCGATAGATTTCTCATCAACGACTATCATTACAACGCCGAAATTCTGACCCAACTCTTCGACAACGCCAAAACCTGCGCATCTAGCAACCGCAATGATCTCTTCCGGTTTTGCGTTAGTCACAACATCAAAGTCTTCCGGTTCTTTTTCCAGCAAAAGATCACGCACTGCGCCGCCGACCAAATAGGCGTCATAGCCTGCAGTCATCAATGACTTTAATATTTTGGTGACATATTCAGGAACAAAAAAATCCATACCTGCCGCCTTTCCTAAACAAATAGTAATATTAATAAATATTCGTCAAAGATAACCTTATTCCTACCGATAAGTATTTTTTCTTTTTGCAGAAGTGCATAAAAAAAGCCGCTGCATTGCAGCGGCTTTAAAACTAACTACTGAATTTCACAAAAGAATTGATGCCTGCTCCAGGACTTACCATTGGTTTCACCATATCTTTCGGGCTGATTGCAACCTCAATAATATATGGCTCATTTTTATTCAGTGCCTCACCAACAGCTTCGGCAAGCCCTTCAGGAGTATCAACATGCTTGCCTCTGACGCCAAATGCCTCACCGTACTTCACAAAATCAACATATCCCGGCATCTCGCAAGAAGTAAACCTCTTCTCGAAAAACACTGTTTGAAGCTGACGAATCATGCCTAAGCCACTATTATTAAATACAATAGCAATTACCGGCAATCCCTGACTCGCAATAGTAAACAGTTCAGAACCTGTCATTTTAAAGCCGCCGTCACCGGAAATGCTGATGACTCTGCTTTGCGGACGCGCAAACTGAGCACCCATTGCCGCAGGCAAGCCAAAGCCCATCGTGCCAAGGCCACCGGACGAAATCCACTGACGAGCAAATTGTATCTTCAGATTCTGCGCAGCCCACATTTGGTGCTGACCGACATCTGTAGTAATAATGAAATCACGATCCTTTAATACAGGATTAAGTGCTCGGAGAAACTTTGGTGCTTCCTCATCACCGCAAGGTGCATCATTTGCCGGCCAAGCGGCGATTTTTTCCCACCAAGCGCTGAGATCCTTACGCTCACAAGCCTCTGTAAGCTTATTAAGCGTCATCTTCATGTCGCCGGCAATACCTATTTCCGAATAAATATTTTTATCGAGCTCCGCAGGGTCGATGTCCATGTGCACAAAAGTCTTATGTGCGACATAGCTGCCTCGCTCCCCCGTAACTCTGTCGTTAAAGCGGCTGCCAAAAGCGAGTATAAGGTCTGCCTCTTTGACCGCATTGTTAGCTTTTTCGTGTCCATGAAGACCTGTCATACCTAAAAACAAGCTGCGATAAGCACTGCAGGCGCCCAATCCCATGAGCGTGCTTACAACAGGTATCTTCAACTTTTCCGCCAGTTCCATCGCATCATACTCTGTATTACTGTTAATCACGCCGCCGCCAATAAGCATTACCGGCCGCTCAGAAGAATTAATAGCTTCCACTGCTTTTTTTATTTTATTGCAATCAGGCTTTTCCGTTTCAATAGTCACTGGCGTTTCTGCGATATATTCAATCATCGCTGTTTGTATATCACGCGGCACGTCAACAAGAACAGGACCAGGCCTGCCGGTTTTCGCCAAAGTGAAAGCCAGACGAATTGCCGTTGCTAATTGACTCGGATGCTTAACAAGAAAATTATGCTTCGTTATCGGCATCGTTATGCCTGTGATGTCCACCTCCTGAAAAGCATCATGCCCTATCATTTCAGTCGGAACCTGTCCTGTAATAGCAACTACCGGAACAGAGTCAAGAAAAGCCGTTGCCAATCCGGTTACCAGATTGGTAGCTCCAGGGCCTGAAGTAGCAATGCAGACACCGACGCGTCCGCTTGCACGCGCATAGCCATCAGCGGCATGGGCTGCTCCTTGCTCGTGTGCAGTCAGGATATGTCTTATTTCTGATTCACGCAACGCATCATAGAACGGTAAGATTGTGCCCCCAGGATAGCCAAACACTGTATCTATTTCTTGTTCACGAAGGCATTTTACCATTAATTCCGCACCGGTTATCCGCATAACATTCACTCCATTTCTTTCAAAAGCTTTAGGCTAACTCTTCAGCCACCAAACGGCCCATTTCTGAGGTTGAAACTTTCGTAAGCCCTGGTCCCGCAAGATCCGGCGTGCGATAGCCTTTTGCCAGAACACGGTCAACAGCGTCTTCAATCGCTTGTGCTGCCTCATCAGCATTCAAAGAATATCTCAGCATCATCGCGGCAGACAAAATTGTACCAAGTGGGTTGGCAATACCGAGCCCGGCAATGTCGGGCGCCGAACCATGAATAGGTTCATACATACCGGTGCCATCGCCAAGACTTGCTGAAGGCAAAAGTCCGATAGAGCCGGCAATAACCGAAGCCTCATCAGACAGGATATCGCCAAAAATATTATTGGTTAAGATAACATCAAATTGCCCCGGGTTGAGTACAAGCTGCATCGCACAATTATCAACGTAAAGATTGTTTAATTCTATTTCCGCATAACTCTTATCATGTATCTCAGCTGTGATTTTGCGCCACATTCTGGACGAAGCCAAAACATTTGCCTTGTCAACCGAAGTTACCTTGCCTTTACGTTTTTTAGCAGCTTCAAAAGCAAACTTAGCGATTCTTTCCACTTCCGGTCTGCTGTAAATTTCAATATCCGAAGCAGTTTCCACGCCATTTTCATCAGGAGCAGCCTCATTATGTGTACCGAAATAAATGCCGCCGGTCAATTCACGTACTATCAAAAGGTCCGCATTAGCTACCCTTTCATCCTTCAAAGGCGAAAGATGTGAAACAAAGGGCGAAACCTTGATTGGCCTGAGGTTGCAATAAAGACCCAGCGCCTTGCGAATACCAAGAAGAGCTTTCTCCGGTCTGAGCGTCGGTTCAATATTGTCCCATTTAGGTCCGCCCACAGCGCCGAGCAATACAGCGTCAGCTGCCTGAGCAGATTTAACGGTTGCCTCAGGAAGCGGATGACCCGTGGCATCTATCGCCGCACCACCTATTAACTGGCGGTCATACTCAAGCTCGATATTATATTTTTTGGATGCAGCATCCAATACTTCGACAGCTGCTTCCACAATTTCTACACCAATGCCGTCACCTGGCAACAGAGTTATACGCATTCTTAGTTTTCTCCTTTAACATAATTGATTAGCCCGCCACAGTCAGCAATCTTCTGCACAAATTCCGGGAGCGGTTTGGTATTAATCACAATGTCCTTATTAACAATTTTTATTTCACCTTTAGTCAAATTAACTTCCAGCTCATCGCCGGCTTCAATTTTCTCTACTTCATTGCCAATCTCCAACGCAGGTAACCCAATATTGATTGCATTGCGATAAAAAATGCGGGCAAAACTATCGGCTATTATGCATTGAACACCTTTTACCTTCAGCACCATAGGTGCATGTTCACGACTCGAACCGCAGCCAAAATTTCTGCCGGCTACTATAATATCCCCTTTTTGCACATTAGGAGCAAAATTCAAATCAATGTCTTCCATCGCATGTTCCGCAAGTTCTTCAAAATCAGCTATATTCAAATATCTGGCAGGAATAATAACATCGGTGTCAACATGATCACCGTAACGCCATACTTTACTCATTTAATAACCTCCTCAGGGCTGGCAATTCTCCCCATAACTGCGCTGGCAGCAGCTACATAAGGGCTTGCCAGATACACTTCACTGTCAACATGTCCCATGCGTCCGCGGAAATTACGATTAGTAGTAGATACCGCGCGCTCACCATGAGCCAAAATACCCATATAACCGCCAAGACATGGTCCGCAGGTCGGCGTGCTTACAGCAACGCCTGCATCTATGAAGGTATCAATATAGCCTAACTTCATTGCCTGCTGATAAATTTCCTGTGTAGCAGGAATGATAATGCAGCGGACGTGGGGATGTACTTTCTGACCTTTCAGAACTTCAGCAGCTTGTGCAAGATCCTCGAGCCTACCATTGGTACAGGAACCAATAACAGCCTGGTCAATCACGATATCGGTAGACTCGCTTACAGGATGAACATTTTCCGGCAAATGCGGATAGGCGACAACAGGGACTAATTTATCAAGTTCAATAGTTATTTCACGATCATAGAGAGCATCTTCGTCAGCAGTTACCGCTGTGAATTCACGCGTCACCCTGCCTTTCAGAAAAGCCATGGTCTTTTCATCAACTGGGAAAATACCATTTTTCGCGCCAGCCTCAATGGCCATGTTGCAAATAGTGAAGCGGTCAGACATTTCCAGCTCGCTGATACCTTCACCGCAAAACTCCAAGGACTGGTAGCGGGCACCATCAACACCAATCATGCCGATAAGCGTCAGAATTATATCTTTGCCCTTGACATATTTTGGCAGCTTGCCTTTCAATTGCACCTTAATAGCGGAAGGTACTTTAAACCAGGTTGTTCCGCTCGCCATAGCAGCACCGACGTCAGTCTGACCTACACCGGTAGCCAGAGCATTAAGAGCACCATAAGTACAAGTATGAGAATCTGCGCCAATAATTACTTCACCAGGAGCAACCAATCCGGCATCGGGCAGCAAAGCATGTTCAATACCCATGCGGCCGACCTCGAAATAATTGGTAATCTCATGTTCGCGCGCAAAATCACGTAACCGTTTGCACATCTCCGCAGACTTGATATCCTTGCAGGGAGAAAAGTGGTCAGGCACCAAAGCAACTTTATTTTTATCAAAGACCGGTCTGCCTATTTTTTCAAATTCAGCAATAGCCGGCGGTCCTGTAATGTCATTTGCAAGAATCAAATCAAGCTGTGAAACAAGCAAATCACCAGCTGAAACACTGTCTCTTCCAGAATGTTTCGCCAATATTTTTTCGGTCATCGTCATACCCATAACTATAATCCTCCTAAGATTTTACACTCAGGAACATCAGCGGCAGGTTTTTACCTGCCGCGAGTTCCATTAAAGCAATTACTATTTTTTCATCCAAGACATCATGCCGCGAAGTTCCGCACCGACTTTTTCAATCGGATGATTAACAGCGCGTTTACGCATAGCGTTGAAGGAAGGGCGATTTGCCTGATTCTCCAACAACCATTTGTTAGCGAAGGTACCATCCTGGATTTCAGTAAGCACCTGACGCATTGCTTTTTTGGTTTCGTCAGTAATGATGCGTTTGCCTGTTACATAATCACCATACTCTGCTGTATCGCTGACAGAATGGCGCATTTTAGCCATTCCGCCTTCATACATCAGGTCAACAATTAATTTCATTTCATGCATACATTCAAAATATGCGCTTTCCGGTTCATAACCAGCTTCAACAAGGGTTTCAAATCCAGCTGCAATCAGAGCTGTAACACCGCCGCAAAGCACAGCCTGTTCACCAAAAAGATCTGTCTCAGTTTCTTCACGGAAAGTAGTTTCAAGCACACCTGCGCGAGTACCGCCTACGCCTTTTGCATAAGCAAGACCGATATCATGAGCCTTGCCGGTTGCATCCTGATGAACGGCAATCAAGCAAGGAACGCCTTGTCCTTCAGTGAACACGCGGCGCACCAAATGGCCAGGCCCTTTTGGTGCAACCATGAATACGTCAACATCTGCCGGTGGAATGATTTGGTCAAAATGAATATTAAAACCGTGCGCAAAAGCAAGAGCCATGCCCGGTCTTAAGTTAGGAGCAATATCGTTTTTATAGGTTGCACCCTGTCTTTCATCAGGGATAAGGATCATAACGATGTCAGCCTCAATTGTAGCTTCCGCAACAGTCATAACGCGCAAGCCTGCAGCTTCAGCTTTTGCCCAGGATTTGCTGCCTTCATACAAACCAACAACAACATTTGCACCGCTATCTTTCAAATTCAAAGCATGAGCATGGCCCTGACTGCCATAACCAATAATCGCTACTGTTTTGTCCTTCATCATATCCCAGTTAGCATCTTTGTCATAGTACATTTTTACCATTTACATTCTCTCCTTTTATTTATCTTAATTTATTAAACTTAAAGCCCTTCCAAGCGATCCTCTTATCAGAACTAAGTTTTACCTGAATAAACAACCTCAAATAATATTACAATCCTTACGTGCTTTTGCTTCGTCAACAACCTTTGGCCAATTATAACGTGCTTTTTCAACTGTCAAAGCCGCCTCGCCACGTTCCAAAGCAATCGCTCCTGTCTGAACCATTTCAATAATTCCATAAGGCCTCATGACATCAACAAAAGCATGCAATTTGTCATTAACACCAGTAATCAAAAAAGTAAGTGAGTCGCCGGTAACATCAATGGCATGAGCACGAAACACATCAGCCAATTTGAGTATTTCCATTTTTTTGTCACCAGCCCTTACTTTAACCAAGGCCATACTGCGTTTGGTGCTGGCATTGTTGGGCAATACTTTAATAGCCTCGACTTCAACCAGTTTCGCTAACTGTTTACATACCTGATCAACTGTGGCAACATCTGCCTTCATGGTAACCGTCATTCGAGAAAATTCCGGATTCTGAGTAATACCGACAGCCAGACTGTCAATATTGAAACCTCGACGAGAAAACAAGCCCGCAACACGCATCAAAACCCCGGGCTGATTTCTCACCACAATTGAAATTACTTGTTCCATAGCTCTTACCTCCTTCTAAATAAAAATATACAAAAAGCCCCTATCTGCCTATATGACAGATAGGGGCGACAATAATCGCGGTACCACCCTACTTTGACCTCATTATTCCGGTTATCCTCCGGACGCCTTAACGCAGCGATCTACGCCAACCCCTACTAATTTTCAGAGTCGAAGTTCACGGGTGAGTGTCACTGAAGATTTACCTACGGCTTGCACCAAACGCCGCTTCTCTGCAAGGAAAGCCCCTCAGCTATAATCCCGATCATTACATTTATCTTTTTTCCATTGAACATAAATGTATTTCATGTATGTTATTTTTACATTATGACAGTTTCATGGGTCGATGTCAAGCTTTTTTGTATCTTTTTATATCACTTTATTCCTTTTTGTGTCCTTTACAGGCGCAGTATTGTTTACATTGGACTCATAAACCAACTTGCCTTGCCTTTTTCTGATGATTTTAGTTATTTTTTTTACAGTTTTGAGGACTTTTCTTTAAAAAGCTGGACTAATAACGCAAAATATTCTATCCTATAAGTTATATAAAAAATATTTTTATCTGAGGTGTAGCGATGCGGTTGTTAAAAGAGAAAATAAAAAACGAAGGCATTGTCCTTAATAATTCCATTCTAAAGGTTGACGCCTTTCTTAACCATCAAATTGATCCAGAGCTAATGATGGAGCTTGGACGCGAGTTCAACAAAAGATTTGCTGATAAAAAAGTAACAAAGATTTTAACGATAGAATCTTCCGGTATAGCTGTCGCTTTAACAACAGCTTTATTTTTTCATGTTCCTGTTGTCTTCGCCCGTAAACAGAAATCTTCTACCATGAACGAAAATCTTTATAGCACAAAGGTTTTTTCTTTCACCAAGAACGTAACTAACAACGTCTCTGTTTCCAAAAAATTTCTTCCTCCGGAAGAAAACATCCTCATACTCGATGATTTTTTAGCCAACGGCGAAGCAGCAATGGGGCTCGTAGACCTGGTTCACCAAGCTGGCAGCAACGTCGTCGGCATCGGCATAGTCATTGAAAAATCTTTTCAACCCGGTCGCAAACGCTTGATTGATGCAGGTTATCAAGTTGAATCTCTTGCACGAATAAAGGCTTTCGAGAAAGGGCAAATAGTTTTTGCCGATGACAACGAGTAATTTGTAAAAAATTGCCGGTGGCTTTAATGCCACCGGCAATTTTCCTTTTCAGGGTTTATTTCTATAATTTAACCAGATTTACTTGTATTATGCCATCAATGCCCTGCAGGAGATTCAAAGTTTCTTTGGATATTTCAGAATCGACAGACATAAACATCATAGCATTGCCTTCTTTATTATTCCTGCTGACTTGCATGTTAGCAATATTCACACGCCCTGCACCAAGCAAAGTACCAATCTGACCAATCATACCAGGTTTATCCTGATTACGAGCGACCAGCATGTATTTTGCGGGTGATACGTCAAATTCATAACCATTGATTTCAACTATACGTATTTCATTTTGTCCGAGCACAGCACCGCTTACAGTAAACACGCTTTCTTTACCGCGTATTTTCAAGGTTATCATGCTGAATCTTTTCTCAGTTGAAGCCCTTTTACTTTCCAGCACATCGACTCCGCGCCCCGAAGCAGTTAAAGCAGCATTTACGTAATTGACACGTTCTTTCAGGATTGGTTCAAACAACCCTTTCAGCACTGCACGCGTAATCATCTCTGTTTCTATTTCGGCAACCTCACCCTGGTAAATAACTTCTACTTTTTCTACCACCGCTTTTTCCATCTGATAATAGAATTTTCCTAAGTATTCGCCGAGCTGCAGATAACCTTTCATATCTTCCAGGTCCTGTGGATGCATAGTTGGCAGATTAACCGCGTTGGCTACCATCTCACCTTTTAAAGCGCTAAGCACCTCGCTTGCTATGGTTAATCCTACATTGTCCTGCGCTTCATCCGTACCGGCTCCAATATGCGGAGTAACAACACACTGGGGCAGTTGAATCAAAGGAGACACAGCATGAGGTTCATCCTTCAAAACATCAATGCCCGCACTTGCGACTTTACCCTCCTTGATTGCTTCATACAGATCTTCCTCATTGATCAAACCACCGCGGGCACAATTTACAATGCGCACACCATCTTTGCAAAGAGCAAGTTCCTTCTTGGTAATGATATTGATGGTTTCCTCCGTTTTTGGAGTATGAATTGTTATAATGTCTGCTCTTTTCAGCAATTCTTCCAGCGTTTCACATTTTTCCACACCGAATTTCTTGAATCTGGCGTCTGTAATATAAGGATCATAGGCTATCACTTTCATTCCAAAAGCCTGCATCCTTGTTGTAACCAACGAGCCAATACGACCGAGTCCAATGATGCCCAACGTCTTGTGCAGCATTTCCGAACCACGGAGGCCTGTCCTGCCCCATTCACCAGCCATCAGCAAATTATGCCCTTTAATCATATTACGTGCCGAAGCCAGCATTAGTCCTATAGTCAGTTCGCAAGCAGAAACTATGTTTGATTCCGGCGTATTAACAACTATAATACCTCGTTTGGTTGCACCTTCCATTTCAATATTATCTACACCATTACCGGCACGTCCTACAACTTTCAACCGTTTGGCTCTTTGATACAATTCCTCATCAACCTTTGTCACACTGCGCACAATCATAGCATCATACTGATCTATAATCTCAAGTAGTTCTTTTCTTTCCAGCTCTCTGTACACAACAACTTCTACTCCGGGAGTATTTTGCAGCAATTCAATGCCCTTATCAGCAATTTTTTCAGTAACAATAATCTTCATTTCGATTCCTCCTAATTATAAAATAAAACCCTCGTGCCTGATCATTACAAAGACCAAGGACGAGAGCCTATACTCACGTGGTGCCACCTTTTTTCGCCGCAGGCATAGTTCACCAGCAGCCTCATAATCGATATATCGGTCGAACCCGGACAGGTTGTTACCCCCATCATCTCCGGAGTGGATTCAATCTAAGACCAGTCCGACTCGCACTGAACATCGGCTCTCTGAGCATGGTTTCCGACTTACTTGTCTCCTTCATCAACTTAAAATATGTAATTCTCAAGCATATGACTTATTTTACTTCGCGCATTAATGCTTGTCAAGACTTATCTTTTGTTAAAAATGCCACATTTTTAACACTTATTAATAATTATTGATGTTTTTTAATATTTTTCGAATTTTTGTTTACATGTTCTTTTTTCTCTTCGTGCACTTTATCCACCTCAAAAGCATACTGTGCCAACATTTTTCCCGTCACGTTTCTGTTAATATGATATAATCGAGTAAATAGGTACCCTCAGCTTTCAGGTCATTTACGGAGGCAAATCACATGGCAAAAACCTGTGTATCATCAGCGGATAAGATTTTGCAAGCAGCAACCGAACTTTTTGCGAGTAACAATTTTGATGGAACGTCAACCAAAGAAATTGCTAAATTATCAGGTGTCAACAGCGCGCTCATATCTTACTATTTTGGCGGCAAAAAAACCTTGTACCAAGAAGTTTTAAACAAGCAAGCAACTCTTTTCCTCGATCTTATCGAGCAAGTAAATAAACAAACGCTTTCACCGGCAGCAAAATTACAGCTTTACATAAAAGAAGTATCATTAGTACAATTGCAACGTCCTATGCAGGTCAACCTCATCTACCGTGAATTATTGACTCCTTCCGGCTTCTGCAACAACTTCGTTCAATCCCGTCTGTATCAGATTCACAAATTTCTTTTCGATCTGGTTTCGGAAGGCATTACATATGGCTGCTTCAAATCCGATGTGCAACCAACTTATGCCGCCTTTACCATCGAAAGCATTATCGTCTTTTTCTTTTTAACTCAAAGCTATGTACGCGAGCTAGGACCTTTTGCCAATGAAAACGAATACCTCGAAAATGCGCTTAACTCCTATCTTCGTTCAATAAGCAAATAGTAACGCTGCACAAAAAGCCTTCAGCTTGTTTTTATACAAGCTGAAGGCTTTTATTTGTTTAATCTCGCGGCGGTGTAAAAACCAATTGTTTCTTCATGTTGACCAAAGCGCGCATCGCCAAGGCATAACCGTCAAATCCCAATCCACAGATTTGGCCCTTGCAGGCGGCTGCGGTAACGGATTGATGCCTAAACTCTTCCCTTGCATGGATATTGCTGATGTGCACTTCAATAGCCGGCAGTTTAACCGCCTTCAGTGCATCCAGCAACGCTATACTATAGTGTGTATAGGCCGCCGGATTAATTACAATGCCGTCAGCATCGCCATAAGCGTCTTGCACAAAAGAAACCAGATCGCCTTCGCAGTTACTTTGTTTGATTTCCACTTCAACGCCAAGTTCCTGAGCAGAAGCTTTAATGAACTGGCAAAGTGCAACGTAGTCATCGGCTCCATAAATTGTGTTTTCTCTTACACCAAGCATATTGAGATTAGGACCGTTCAAAACCAAGATTTTCATTGTTCCACCTTCTTCAAAATATTAAGTATTTCAAGAACTGCCGCTTCAGGTTCTCCATTGTTACTGATGGCAAAATGCTTATATTTTTGGTAGAGAACAAGGCGCTCTTTATATAATGTGAAAATTCGCTCCCGACCAGCGGCCAGTAGCGGTCTGCTTGTAACATCCACATCAGCACAAATTAACTCTGGGCTGCGGTCGATAAAGAAAATTATGCCGCCTGCGTTTAATAACTCCATATTCTCAGCTTTTTTGACAACGCCGCCACCTGTTGCTATAACTTGGTTGCTAGCATTTATCAGTTTTTTGATAGTTCTGGTCTCCGCCTCCCGAAATTTTTCTTCACTCACAGCGAACAACTCTTTAATCGTCCTACCTTCCCATTCTTCAAGCAAATGGTCAGCATCACAAAAAACACGTCCCAATTTCGCGGCCAAAATTTTACCGATTGTGGTTTTGCCGCTTCCCGGCATACCAACTAATACAATATTTTTCATAGCGCTTCACCGCTTATAATATCTGCTATTTTTACTATCATTTGGTCTTCGATTTTACGCTGCAGCCAGATTTCTTCCGCCGCCACTGCTTGAGCAACCAGCATCAACAGGCCGTTAGCTATCTTTTTCCCTTCTTCCTGCGCATAACGCAGAAATACCGTTTCTGCCGGATTATAAATCAAATCAACAGCGGTTTCAAACCCGGTAATAACTTCACGCAATACAGGCGAAGCATCAACTTTTGGGAACATGCCTACAGGCGTAGAATTTATCAAAACATCTCCACTGCAGCCCGCTAATGCTGAATAATCGCAGAAATGCAGCGGTACCTCCAGATTCATTTCCCGCAGCTCTTCCGAAGATTCCCCCGGATTACGAGAAACAACCCATATTTCTTCTGCATCATTGTCATTCAAATACTGTATAACAGCCCTCGCTGCTCCGCCGGAACCCAACACAGCAATTTTCTTATTTTTTACTTGTATTTGATTATAGTTTAGCAAAAAACCAAAGCCATAATAGTCAGTATTATACCCCTTAGCAGCACCATCCTGAAAAGAGATAGTATTAACAGCGCCTATCGATGCCGCTTCTCTGGTTATATTGTTCAGATAAGGAATAACCGCCTTCTTGTAGGGAATTGTCACATTTAGGCCGTCAAATTTTTCCACTGCCTCCGCAAGAAAAGAAGGCAATTTAGCCCTCTCTACTTCAAGCAGTGCATAATCACCATCTATCATTAACTCTTGAAACAACAATTTATGTATTTTAGGAGAAAGACTATGACCAAGTTTTTCTCCCAACAATCCAAATCTTACCATAAGGCGCCCCCAGCTTTAAGAATACATTTTTGCACTATATTTTGTCGCCTACATAGTTTCCCAAAACTTTGCAGTAGGTACTGTTGCCTTCGACTTCTGCTATGGCTTTTTTTACATTTGCATCATGCAAATTGCCGCTGACGTCAATATGAAAGAAATATTCCCACGGCGTTCCTTCAATAGGTCTGGACTCAATATTCAGCATATTTAAACCATTGTGATAAAAATGTCCAAGTAAATTGTACAAAGACCCCGTCTCATGCTTCAAGGACACAACGAGTGTAATTTTATCAGCCTCCGGAATTTCCTGGGCTTCGCCGGCAATCACGAAGAAACGTGTGTAATTATTCGTGTTGGCGTTAATATTGCCGGCAAGGATCTCCAGTCCATATAGTTCTGCCGCCTGTCTTCCCGCTACTGCCGCCATATAATCGGTCTTTTTCATGCTGACCAGCTCGGCACCTTTTGCTGTATTGAAATAAGGAATCTGCATCATTTCAGGATACTGTTTAAAAAAGGGGCGACACTGCGCAAAACCTTGCGGATGAGAATAAACCTCCCTTATTTTGTCAAGCGAAGTTCCCGGATAAGCCAACAAGTTATGCTCTATTTTCACACATTTCTCGCCAACTATGTGACAATCATAACGGCGCACTAAATCATAAACCTCAGTTATGCCGCCTGTAGATGAGTTTTCGATAGGCAGCAATCCGTAAGCAACCTCGCCATCTTTGACTGCCTGCGCAACATCTTCAAACAGGGTATAGTTATGTTCTTCAACATTGATTCCGGCAAAATATTTTTGTAAAGCAAGATGACTGTAGGCCCCCGGAACACCTTGATAGCCAACAGCTATTTTTTCGTCAATCGCCCTGACCACAATTTTCTTTGTGGGTTCGCTTTGCAGAACCTCTTCTTCCTGACGACAACTGATATCAATAATCTGAGCCATTATTTTTCGCAGGCCATCGGCATAGGCAGAGTTCTGCACCCTTTTTTTACAATTGTCCAAAACAATTGCTTCCCGAGCCCTGTCTCTTATGGGCAGCTTTTTTTCCTTCTTGTATTCCGCCACATCATGCACGGCATTCATACGCTCTTCAAAAAGCTTTGCTATCTCAGCGTCAATCCGGTCTATTTTTTCCCTTATTTCTGCTAAATCAAGTTTTTTCATCATTTCACCATCAATTTCACATCAGACATTAAAAGCATATCCAAAATTATCCAGGCTGCTACCCCTTCTATTACAGGCACTGCTCGCTGCACAATACAGGGATCATGTCGTCCGGCAATCTGCAGAGTCGTGTTTTCGCCTTTGGCTAAATTTACCGTTGTCTGTTGGCTTCCAATCGAAGGAGTTGGTTTGATGCCAACTCTAAAAAGCACTGGCATCCCATTGGTAATTCCGCCCAGTATGCCTCCATTGTTATTTGTCTTAGTTTTGACCTTTCCCTCTTCAAGATAAAAAGGATCATTCGCTTCCGAACCACGCATGGCAGTCAAAGCGAAACCTGCACCGAATTCCAGGCCTTTAACCGCCGGCACGGAAAATAACGCATGTGCCAACCTGCTCTCGACTGAATCAAAAAAAGGCGCACCAATTCCTGCAGGTAAACCTACAACCATACATTCAATACTTCCCCCGACAGAATCAGTCTGCGCACGCACATTTAAAATTACTTCCTGCATTTTTCTGCCTTGTTCGTCGTCAAGCACAGGCATGGTTTTTAACGCCAACAAATCAAGCGTTTCTTCGTTCTCGCCCAAAGGGTTAAAGAGCGAATCCTTAACGCCGTAAATGTCGGCAATATGCGCACCTACTTTTATAGCCTGGAGCTTCAGAATTTGCTTAGCCAAGGCTCCCATGAATACAAGCGGTGCTGTAAGACGGCCCGAAAAATGTCCGCCGCCTCTGTAATCATTAAAACCCTGATACTTTATTTTACCGGAGTAATCAGCGTGTCCCGGACGCATTACATCTTTAAGCAGGCTATAATCACCGGAACGCGTGTCACTGTTTGCTATCAAAGCACAAAGAGGAGTGCCTGTTGTTTTGCCTTCGAAGAAACCGCTTTGAATTACAAATTCATCCTTCTCCTGTCTCGGCGTTGACATAAGGTTCTGCCCCGGTGCGCGCCTTTTCATTTCTTGTGAGATCATGGCAAGATCAATCGTCATGCCGGCTGGCAATCCATCAATAACCAAACCGATAGCGGCCCCGTGTGATTCACCGAAAATCGTCATCTTTAGCCTTTCACCATGTATACCGCTCATAAATTGCCATCTCCCCTCCACTATATGCCATTATAAATTCCAAACTTAAAATCCAGGTGGATAATACTACTTTATCCAGATATCAGCTTGCTGGTTTCGCGCGCTTTAGAATCAACAGACCGCCTACGGCAGAAACAAATGACCCAATAGCAATACCTATTTTAGCCGAATCAGCAGCAGCTGTACCGGCAAAAACGAGTGTCGTCACAAAAATGGAAATAGTGAATCCAATGCCGGCGATAACCCCAGCGC
>JBOFWD010000060.1:0-3500 GCA_051653445.1 Acidaminococcaceae bacterium
CTGAAAACATCTTCAGGATTCTAACAGGGGCCGATATCACCTTTACACCTGCAGCCGACAGCGAAGGCAAAACACATGCTGTTAGTGAAGGAAGTTATCTTTTAAACATGACTTCACGTGACCGCACATTGCGCGAAAACACCTTCAAGTCACTGATGGGTACTTATAGTCAATATCGCAATACATTAGCAGCTTCGCTTGCCGGCAACTGCCGCAGCACTAATTTTTATGCAACAATCCACAAGTATCAAGACACCTTATCAGCAAGTTTAGCCGAAGATAATATTCCCGTAAGTTTATATGATAATTTAATCAATACAATAGAAGACAATTTAAAGCCTTTGCATGACTACATCGCGTTTAAGAAGGAAAAGCTTGCGCTGAGTGAATTTCACGCTTTCGATTTATATGTCCCTTTAGCTAAAGAAACCGCTGATACTTTTGCTTATACCTATCCCGAAGCCTGTGAAATCGTGCAAACTGCTCTGGCACCACTTGGCGACTCCTATTGCGAAAAACTGTCGGAAGGATTTTCCTCTGGTTGGATTGATATCTACGAAAATAAGGGGAAACGCTCAGGCGCTTATTCCTGGGGTATTTATGGCGTACATCCTTTTGTTCTTTTGAATTATCAACCGCGTTACAACAGCGTTTCTACCATAGCTCATGAAATGGGCCACGCAATGCATAGCTACCTGAGCAGTAAAAATCAGTCATATCTCAATGCTGATTATTCCATCTTCTGTGCGGAAGTTGCGTCAACAACCAATGAAATATTGCTTTTGGAACATATGCTTAAAACAGCAGATAAAGATCAGAAAATATATCTTCTCAACCAATTCCTGGAAGCAGTTCGCACCACCGTATATCGCCAAGTACAATTTGCAGAGTTTGAAAAATGCATTCACAAAGAAATTAGTGAAGGCAAAACACTTGTAGCCAAAAATCTTGAAGAATTATGGCTTACTTTAAACAAAAAGTACTATGGTGAAGCGCTTGTCTTAGACCGGGAACTCAGTGCGGAATGGTCCCGCATCCCCCACTTTTATACGCCTTTCTATGTTTATAAATATGCAACCGGCTATTCCGCTGCTACAACTTTCGCCGATTTAATTCTTCAAAACCAACCAGAGGCAAAAGAAAAATATTTGCAATTTTTAAGTTCCGGCGGCAGCGACTACTCACTTGCTTTGCTGCAAAAAGCTGGTGTCGATTTAAATACACCAATGCCAATCGAGTACACGTTAAGAAAGTTCAAAGAAAAACTAGAAGAGCTTAAAGCTCTTCTAGCCTGAAAACAATAAAAATAGGAGTAAGTAACCAAAGCTGGTTGCTTACTCCTATTTATTTTATTTATAACTTCAAAATTTTGAGAACAGTTTCTTTCATTTTATTTTTTTCTATCTGTTCTTTATGCAAAATAGGCTTTTGCTCCAAATCGGCAAGTGGTTTCGGCACTACTGTGCCACTAACTTCTGACAAAAGGTGCAGCGCTGCAAAGGGATCCATCTCTTTCGCTGAAGCGTCTGGTTTAATAGCCTCCAGAACAGATACGTTAAACTTATAAGGACTGGCCGTAGATAAAACAATACAGTACTTATCATCAGAAGAAAGCATTCTGTATTTTTCACACGCTCTCCAAGCAACTGCTGTATGCGGATCCAGTAAATAATTTTTATCTCTGAAAACATTGCAAATAGTTTCTTTAGTTTCAATCTCATCAACCCAAGTACCAAAAAATGTTTTCTGTATTTTTGCAAGCACCTTGCCGCCAACATCATAAACACCGTCTTCTTTGAGTTCCTTCATCCAGTTTGCAACTTTACCTGCATCTTCTTCCGTGATTTGATAAAGAAGACGTTCAAGATTACTGGAAATCAAAATATCCATGGACGGCGATATGGTTTTGTGGAATTCGCGACGTTTATCATACTTACCGGAATTCAAGAAAACAGATAAAACATTATTAGTATTAGAAGCACAAATCAAGCGGCTAACCGGCAGCCCCATACATTTTGCATAATAGCCGGCCAAAATATCGCCAAAATTTCCTGTAGGTACAGAGAAGTTTATCTCCTCACCGGCAACTATGTGCCCTGCTTTAACAGCATCAGCGTAAGCGCTGAAATAATATACGATCTGAGGTGCCAAACGTCCCCAATTTATTGAATTAGCAGAAGAAAAAGCATATCCTTTTTCTTTTAACTCTTCCATCATGTTTTCATCAGAAAAAATCTCTTTCACACCAGACTGTGCGTCGTCAAAATTGCCATGTACCGCAATAACATTAACGTTGCTGCCTTGTTGTGTAATCATCTGACGCTTTTGAACATCACTTACCCCATCATCAGGATAAAAGACAATTATCTGAGTTCCCTTAACATCTGCAAAACCTTCGAGAGCAGCTTTGCCTGTATCACCAGACGTAGCAACTAATATAACGATATTATTTTGCTCGCCGGTCTTTTCAATGGCTTTCATTAAAAGATGCGGCAATAATTGCAGCGCCATATCTTTGAATGCCGATGTCGGTCCATGCCACAACTCCAACACGGCAATTTTATCTTTGACCTGTCTCAACGGAGCAGCAAAGCCGCTAAACCTCTCTTCTGAATACGCGGCAGAGGTACAAGCAAGAAGCTCCTCTTGAGTATAATCCGTCAAAAAAAATGATAAAATTTTAGCTGCGCGCTCGGCATAAGGCAATTCGCTCATTGCAACGATTTCATCCAATGTAAGAGTTGCAAACTTTTGCGGCACAAATAAACCACCGTCATCAGCCAAGCCACGTGTAATCGCATGTGCAGAACAAACCATATCAGTTTGACCACGAGTACTTGTATATAACATTGCCTACATACCTACTTTCTGATAATGTTAATAGTATTTCTATAATAGCATATCAATTATAAGACTGCAATAAAATTAGATTTTCTGATTCTTATGCATATTTAAAGCAGCTATCTTGGCGTTTGTTGCTATTTGCAGATCCTCCGGTGCAAGAATAATCTGTAATCCCCGCTGACCGGCACTTATCGAAATTTCTTGCCAATTATTCGCTGTTACATCCAAAAAAACAGGATAAGACTTTTTGGCTCCCAGTGGAGATACGCCGCCGCGTATATATCCGGTAATAGGCAAAACATCTTTTAGCGCAACAAGTTCAACCCGCTTATTCCCGCTTACTTTAGCCAATGCTTTCAGATCGAGTTCCTGGTCTCCCGGTATACATGCAAAAATCACACCGCTTTTATCTCCATGCACGCATAAAGTTTTAAAAACTTGTGAACACGGCATTCCAACACTATTCGCAACATGAACAGCATCGAGATTATTTTCATCTACTTCATATTCCAATAATCGATAGACTATTTTCATATTATCTAAAATACGCGACGCATTTGTTTTTTTAATTTTCATAAGTCACCTCGGAGTATGGACACTAATCTAATAGAAATAAACAATGTATTTTGGTATAATAGTTATCATATCATTTTAAG
>JBOFWD010000061.1:0-12108 GCA_051653445.1 Acidaminococcaceae bacterium
GCCAAGAAGTGTCTTTCCATCACCCATCACTGCAAAAGAGGCATATGGCGTAACCGCTGAGCCTTCTACTGCACCGAGCTCTCTGGCATGAGCTTCATCCGAAGCTCCGATATCTATGTACATATCTTTTTTCTGAACTACCTTGTTACGTTCTTCCGGAGTTAATATGTGAGGAGGTTTGCTGCCTATTACACCAACTAAATCTCCCTTAGCGCCATGTACTACTACGCGCTGGCCAAGCATAACCTGTTCCCACCAGCCACCTAAGCAAACAAAATTCAAAAAACCTTCTTTGGTTATATGTTTTACCATGAAACCAATTTCATCCATGTGGCTTGCTAGCATAATTTTTGGTTCATTTTGAGTACCTGCTGCTGTAAAAACAACACTTCCAAGTTTATCATACGAAACATCTGCTTTTTTATCCAAGCGTTCTATCAGCAAGTCTTTTATTCGTCCTTCAAAACCAGAAACGCCGCAAGTTTCTGAGTATCTTTTCAACCATTTCATTTTTTCATTCATACCTGATTCTCCTTCAAAAGAAATGTTGCTATAAAACTCTCAAACAACTCACATTATATCATCTCAAAACATCATTGTCGAAGCTTTTAAAAAAAAAGCAAGGTAAAGCATATGCTTTACCTTGCTTATAATCGCTTAAATCTTATCAATTCTACGAGCTAGTTCTTTAAGTTTTTCAATTCTGCTTTCGGTTGAAGGATGCGTACTGAAAAGATTCATCAATGCTTTATGACTTGCGGACAATGGATTTATAATAAACATATGTGCCGTAGAAGAAGTAGCTTCAGGCATTATCCTTCTGTGAGCATAATCATCAATTTTAGCCAATGCACTAGCTAACGCTAACGGATTGCCGGACATTCTGCCGCCAGATTCATCAGCCATATATTCCCTTGATCTGGAAATTCCAAACTGTATCAACGTAGCCGCTATTGGAGCAATGATAACGGTTACAAGTAAACCAGCAATACCGCCATTTCCTTCTTCCTCTTCATTGCTACGGCCAAAACCTCCAAACATAGCACCCCATTGTACAATGTTGCCGATTGTAGAAATCAGGCCTGCAATTGTCGCTACAACAGTACTGATCAAAATATCGCGATTTTTGATATGGCTAAGTTCATGAGCAAGAACGCCTTCCATCTCTTCCCGTGATAAAAGTTGCATAATGCCGCTTGTAACAGCAACAGATGCGTGCTCTGGATTGCGACCGGTAGCAAACGCATTCGGTACCGGCTCATCAATAATATATACTTTTGGCATTGGCAGTTGAGAACGTCTGGCCAAATTAGAAACAATTTTCACTAATTCCGGCGCTGTGTTAATGTTTACTTCTTCTGCCCTATACATTTTTAAAACCATGGTATCACTATACCAGTAGCTGAAAAAGTTCATAGCAATAGAAACTGCAAGCATAACAAGCATCCCATTCGTACCGCCAACTGCTCCACCGACACTTACAAGAATCATTGTTAATAACGTCAACAAAAATACTGTTTTTAAACTATTCATATATCCTCCTAAAGTATGTAGCTATAAGCTATTATGAACATTATATAAAAGCTTTTTCCGTACTACAAGAGACAAAAAGTAAATAATATGTGAAAAATATACTTATTTAGTAGTATTTTCAATTTTAGCCTTTACAGCTGCTAACATATTTTCACTGTTCTCGCGAACTTTTCGTTTCAGGAGTGGATTAAGCAGTCCAGCAATCATAGGTATACCAAACTCAAAGTCAACAGAAAGCACAACTTCCACTCCATCATTTGAGTTGGTCAGCCGCCATTCGCCTTCCATTTTCTTCAAGTCTCCTTCTGTCTGCTTATAGGTAATTCTTTTTTCAGCATCAAAAAAAACATCTTTTTCCGTCCAAACAATACGTCTGCCATCAACATTTGAAATCCAATGGCTAATTGTATAGTCTGCACCTCTTTCTAGAATTTTTACGCTTTCTAAATCATTCATGAAACTTGGATAAGCTTCCATATTTTTAACAATATTATAGATATCATCAATATTGCCGCTAATTACTGTCTTAGTTTCAACAAAAGGCATCTTTGCTGCACACTCCCTTATAGTTCCTCAATAACATCACTTGTTTGCTGTATGGCCTTGCGAAAAGCTGTTAAGACCTGGTCGATAACTTCAATTGGCATAATCAAGGGCGGCTCCATGCGGATTACTTTAGGATTATTAAGAGTATAAGCAATTAAAATGTTGCTATCGATCATCAAAGACATAAGCATGCCGCCGGCACCTTCTTTAGCCAGTTCAATGCCAATCATCATTCCGCGTCCACGCACTTCTTTAATTACAGAAGGATAATCGCGCTGTATTTCTTCGAGCCCTTTTTTCAAATACGCGCCTGCTGCCGCTCCTCGCTTCAGTAAATCTTCTTCTTCGATGACTTGCAATGTAGCTAAGGCAGCCACACAGGCCATTTGATTTCCGCCAAAAGTAGAAGTATGTAAAAACGGTGATTCGATTAACCCTGCCCAGACTTCCGGTGTAGCCGTAAAAGAACCTATAGGCATGATACCACCGCCCAAAGCCTTTGCTAATGCCATAATATCTGGGACAACCCCCTCATGGTCAACACCAAACCATTTTCCGGTACGTCCAATACCTGTCTGAACTTCATCAGCTATCAAAAGCACGCCATTTTTATCACATAAAGCCCTAACAGACTTCAAATAACCATCAGGTGGCACAATAATTCCGCCTTCACCTTGAACAGGCTCAAGAATTACTGCTGCTGTTTCATTATCAATAGCATCCTCTAAATCTGCAATATTGCCAAATTCAACATGCGTAAAATTTTGCAGCAAAGGCTCAAAAGGTTTTCTGAACAAATCCCTGCCGGTAGCAGTCAGTGAACCATAAGTTTTTCCATGAAAAGCATTTTTAGCAGCGATGTATTTCTTCCTGCCAGTCGCCAGTCTGGCTATTTTAAGCGCACCTTCAACAGCTTCCGTGCCACTATTGACAAAGAAACTGTATTGAAGGCTGCCAGGTGTAATTTCAGCTAAACGTTCAGCTAAATCAGCCATCGGCCTATTAAACAATATCTCGCCGCACATTGGCATAGTGTCCAACGCACCTTTCACCGCCTCAACTACTTTAGGATGACGATGACCAAGGCAAAACATACCATAGCCGCCTAAACAATCTATAAACTCTCTTCCTTCGCTATCAGTAATTATCCAGCCCTCAGCCTTCGTTTCCACACTTGCTAAACCCATGAACCTAAATAGCCGGGCAACTGATGGATTAAGATATTTTTCATATTTCTCAATTGTTTCTTCTGTATACATCTTAAACACACCTCTTACATATAAGTATAATTAACGTAAAACACTGGAAGCATTCACAAATTTAATGCCACTGTCGGTTAACGAACTGTAAATTTCTGACCACGCTTTCGCTGTATTTGGCCTTGCATGACAGATTACCACTGCCACACCGTTTTTATTAGCCAGCTCAGCGGCTGCCCAGATATTTTTCTTGATATCGTCAACATCTGAACTATTATCCAGAAACTTTTGATTTCTGGCGGTTGCTACGCCAAATTCTTCAGCAGTCTGATCTCCTATCGATTTTGGATGCGTATTACTGTCGATAAAAAATAGCCCATCTGTCTTCAGCACTTCAATAACGGCTTTCATTGTGCTCCTATTAGAAGTAGCTTTAGAACCTTGATGATTGTTTACGCCAACTATTCCCGGCAAGCTGCTAATTGCTTCTTCCGTATAAGCTTTAACCTCATCACTTGTCATGGCTACAGTAACCATTTTTGATTCTGAAGCCGCCGATGCATCTACAGGTTCCATCGGCAAGTGCAGCATAGCTTCTTTACCATTGCTTTTTATAATTTCCAAAGCAGCACTGCTGTTAGCCTTGAATGGCAATATGGCAAAACTCATTTTTATCGGTAATTCTGAAAGTTTCTGCACAGGTGCGATATCATAGCCGCAATCATCGACAATTACAGCGAGATTGCCACTATACTTTTTCTCCTGATTTGCATTATAAAGCGTAACTCTTTCAATAATGGATGTTACTTCCTGAGTGCCAGCCTTTCCATAAATAGCAATTTCAAGCAAAATTGCCTTATTTCCGGCATAAGAAGTATTCTTGCGAGTAATTACAAAAAGATTTTCGGCTTTTGCTTTTCCGGTAATCCATGTTGCTGCGGTTTCCAAATCTTCCGTTTTTGGCATACTTACTGATAATTTGCGTTCAGACCAAAGAATATTGCCTTTTTTATCAGAGCGTTCTTCGCTCTTATCTTCAGAAACTTCACCTGAAATTTTCCAAGTTTTCTTTGATGTCAAAATGCCGTCAATTGCATCATGAGCGGATTTTGCCCTGCTGCGCAAATCCAAATCTGCCGACTGAACCTTTTGTTTGCTCTCTTCATTTTTTTTAGTATTTTCTTTGCCTGATGCGTAAAAAAAGCCCCCGGCAACTGCTAAAGCCAAAAAAATAATTAAAAGTAAAAAACCGCTTCCTCTTGAATTTCTTCTAACTTTTTTTGCCATGTCGTCCTCCTGGTAATCAAGCACGTGGATGTGCTTTGTCGTATATCAGTCGCAAACGCTTATTAGTTAGATGTGTATATATTTGTGTTGTAGAAATGTCAGAGTGACCCAAAAGTTCCTGAACAGATCTTAAATCAGCACCATTGTCCAATAAATGTGTAGCAAAGGAATGACGTAATATGTGTGGTGATAATTCTTTGCGAATACCTGCCTGCTGCCCATAACTTTTTATAATTTGCCAAAAACGCTGTCTGGTCAAGCCTGTGCCATAAATAGAAAGAAACAAATGGCGTTCTTCAATGTTATTTGCATGCAAAAGCTTTGGCCTTACTACGTTTAGATACTTTTCCAAATAACTAACTGCCGTTTTGCCTAAAGGAATTATTCGTTCCTTTGCTCCTTTGCCAAAGGCTATGACATATCTCATATTAAGATTTAAATTAGAAACATTAAGATTTATCATTTCTGATACGCGCATTCCTGTTGCATACAACAATTCCAGCATTGTGCGATCGCGATATCCTTCAAGACTTCCTGTATCAGGTGCGGCCAATAATCTTTCCACCTCATTGAGGTTAAGAACCCTCGGCAGCCTAGTTCCTTTAGTCCCCGCTTCTATCACCTGCGCTGGATCGGATCTGACATATCCCTCTGCATTCATAAAGCGGTAGAAAGATTTAAGTGCAGCCAATCGCCGAGCAATACTGGTTGGTGCATAGCCTGCATTCTTCAGATATTGCATATAAGAAATTATATCTGATCGTTTAGCTTTTCTAAGATCCTTATTTATATTAGCATGAAAAAGCTCAACATCGCGTATATAAGCCTGTTTAGTGTTTGGCGATAAACCTAATTCAACCGTAAGATATTCAAGAAAAAGACTTACATCATCCAACATAAAAGGCCTCCTAAAAAAGAAAAGCTACACCAATAGTGAGCCTTTCTTAATACTTATTCCTTTTTCTCTGCTTTCTCCGCCAACATTATCTGAATACTTGCAACTGGCGCAATGGTAGAAATAGCATGCTTGTAAACCAGCTGTTGCTTTCCGTCATTTTCAATAATCACCGTGAAATTGTCAAACCCCCTGACAAGTCCTCTTATTTGAAAACCATTAACTAAATAAATGACAACAGCAAGATTTTCTTTTCGTACATGGTTCAAAAAACTGTCTTGTAAATTAATTGATGCTTTA
Organism: Acidaminococcaceae bacterium; assembly: GCA_051653445.1. Classification (GTDB taxonomy): domain Bacteria; phylum Bacillota; class Negativicutes; order Acidaminococcales; family Acidaminococcaceae; genus RZYP01. The sequence continues at coordinate 5,761 of JBOFWD010000061.1, forward strand.
TTGGAATTAATATTCAAATTTAGCCCCCCTCATTAGAACTCGTCTGGTTAATATCTTAATCTTACAGCAGTTTATATTTTTTAACAAGTATTTGGTACATTTCCTCAGCTATCTGATCGTAATTGCCCTTATGTCCATCAATATCGAACCATTGAATATAAGGCATTTTATTGTACCAGGTTATCTGACGTTTAGCAAAATTTCGCGTATACTGCTTAACCTTATCAATCGCTTCCTCCCGCGTAAACTCACCATTATAATATTGAGCGATCTGTTTATAGCCTATGCTTTTCATCGATTGTGCATCAATTGGCACTCCCATATCAAGCAAACTTTTTGTTTCTTCAAAAAGGCCATCGTTGACCATAGCATCAACGCGCAAATTAATGCGTTCATATAGTTGTTCCCTTGGCATTCTTAATCCGAAGACAACTACATCATAGGCAAGTTCAGCTTCCCTATCCTGAGAAACCTTATCGCCATGCACAACTGTTTCAATTGCCCTGATTATCCTTCGTCTGTCGTTAAAATGCAGTCTTTCTGCTTCTCCCTTGTCCAAAGCAGCTAATTTGGCATGCAAGGCTTCGTTGCCATGTTCATCAGCAAAATGTTCCAGTTCTTTGCGCAAGTCATTTTTTTCATCAACAGCCGCAAAATCATAATTTTCCAGAAGTGCTTTTATATACAATCCGGTTCCACCAACAATCAGCGGTATTTTCCCCTGAGCGTTCAAATCCAAAATCAATTTCTCAGCAAGTAGCTTGAAGTCAAATACATTAAAGTTTTCATGTGGTTCAAGAATATTAACAAAGTGATGAGATACTAGTGCCAGCTCTTTATCACTAGGTTTAGCTGTTCCAATATTCATCTTTTTATAAACAAGCATCGAATCACCGGATAATATCTCCGTCTTTAAACGAAGCGCCAGCTGTATCCCGCAATTGCTTTTGCCGGTAGCCGTAGGGCCAAGAATGACGACAACTTTTGGTTTCATCTTTTTATCTTCTCCTAATGCCATATTTAACTCGGCTGTAGCGCCCACCCTTGATTTCTGACATTCCAAGCATTTCCAATGTTTTTACGCTGCGTTCTTTGACCACAACTACCGGTGCCACCCGTAAAGCTTGTTCAATGATATCTTTTTCAAGCGGCTCATCATATGCAATCGGCCTTAGCGGCACCATGCTGGCTGAACTGTTTACAGGATGGCGAAACATCGGGTCAAAGTATACTGCATCAAATGAATCATCTGGCATCCTTTTCAGATAATCTGCCGCATTGGTTTGAATTGTTTCTATCCTTCTCATTGCGCTGACCAGCTGTTCATCTGAATCCTGGTAGGACTGCAATCCTCTGCTAACAATAAATCGAATGGGAATTGAGGCTTCTAATGCAACTATTCTCCCTTCATTGCCGCATATATGCGAAGCAATGATCGCGTCACCAGCCAATCCCATAGTGCAGTCCAATACTTTCATGCCTCGTTGCAAATCAAGCGCCTCAGCAAAGTTATCTTTTTCGCCCTGCACAAGCTTTTTCAATCTTAAGGCTGCCATGCCGGGATGAAAAAACAAAGTTCCTTCACAGGAAAAAACCTGCGGACCTTTATTAGTGGCAACTATTAACGCATCAATATCATTATGTGCTAACATTTCTTTCAAAGTTCCTTTTTCAAGCCGAATAAAATAAGGAACATTTAAATCTGCTGCCCATTTTTTAGCCATTGCTGGCAAGTTTGGTGAACCATTCAGCCCTATTGTAACTGCAAAACGCATATTTATCCCCTAAATTCTTTTAAACATCTTATAAAGTTCTTCTGAGCTTATTTCTATCATACAAGGACGACCATGCGGGCATGTGAAAGGATGCTCCGTATTGCACAAATCGATAATCAAAGTTCGCATTTGCCTCATGTTAAGCAGCTCTCCGGCCTTGATTGCGCCATGGCAAGCAGTATAATGCAAAACTCTTTGCCTCAAATCACTACCTGAAATTGTTTTCATTTCCGAAATCATTTTTAAGATATCTCTGACAAAATTCTCCGCTTCATCATCCTTGATATCGACAGGCAAGCTTGCTACTCGTAACATTTCTTCCCCTGCCTGCTCTATATCTACTCCCAATTGCAAAAATGCCTGCCTGTTTTCCTCAATCACAACTATCTCCTGGGGCATTGCTTCCATGAATAACGGTACTAAAAATTGTTGAGAAGGAATATTTTCATGGCATTTTACTAATTTATCATACAGAATTCTCTCATGCGCAGCATGTTGGTCGACTAAATAAAGACTTGTTTCTGATTGCGCAACTATAAAAACTCTGTCGATCTGCCCCAATGGCCAAATTTGGTCTATGCCGGATGTCGAATTCTGCAAATCTATACCAGTTTTTTCATAAAAATGATCATTTTGAAGAATTTTTTCCTGTGCAATATTAAGCGGCATAGCGGCCCGCTCAAAAATGCTTTGAGCGCCTTGACTTATATAATAACTTTCGTTTGCGGTGCTATTCGGAGTATCCTTTGCGCGCTCATTTTTCCAGATATTTTCCTGAACATATTCACGCCTTTTATCAGGGAAAAAGGCACCGGAATTATCCGTTGGCTTCTCATCTTTATTTAATAAATCAGCATCCCTATGCGCAACAAGCGAAGCGCTAAGAGGCATCGTTAACGCATTGACCAAGGCGTGATAAACAGTGCGATAAATCAAGCTTTCGTCGCTAAACTTTATTTCGCTCTTTTGCGGATGAACATTGACATCTATACTCGAAGCCTCAACCTTTATATTCAAAACCGCAAAAGGAAAACCAGCTTTAGGAATTTGTGACTGATAGGCATGATCAATTGCTTTAGAAATCATGCGACTAGCAATAATTCTGCCGTTGACAAAAATGGTCTGCCACTGTCTTGTTCCCTTCAGCAATGTAGGTTTACCAATAAAACCACTAATGCTTATGCCATTTTCCTCACAAAAAACAGGCAGCAATTCTTTGCCAACATTTTTACCATACAAAGCAGCTATAGTTTCAACTTCATCCTTATTGCCAGGAGTGCTGATGATTATTTTGTCGTTGTTGACCAGCTGGAATCGCACATCCGGACGGGACAAAGCCATTTTACCTATAACTTCATTGATGTAGCGTCCTTCGGTAGTTGTCGTACGCAAAAACTTTCTTCTGGCCGGAACATTGAAAAAAAGATTTTCAACAATCACTGTTGTTCCAATAGCACCACCGGATGATATACAATCAAGATTTTCGCCGCCAGATATCGTAATGGCTGTTGCGAGATCTTGACCTTCTGTTCGAGTCAACATTTTAAATCTTGAGACAGAAGCAATACTTGGCAATGCTTCTCCGCGAAATCCAAGTGTTTTCAGACTTAACAAATCATCTGCCAACCGTATTTTGCTTGTTGCATGCCTGAGAACTGCTTGGCGAGCATTTTCTTCAGACATACCGCTGCCATTATCAACAACGCGAATATATTCAATGCCACCATCCTGAATGGCAATATCAATTTTATCAGCGCCGGCATCAAGTGCATTTTCAACCAATTCTTTAACCACAGACGCCGGTTTTTCAACAACTTCACCTGCAGCAATCTGGTTAGCAGTATTTTGATCTAAAATAAGTACTTTTTGCTCCATTATAAAAGGCCGCCCTCTCTTTTTGCTTCTTCCTGGAGTTTATACAAAGCATTTAATGCCTCTAAAGGAGTCATCGTCATAACATCCATAGAGATAAGACTTTGACATAAAGACTGTGAGAAAAGGGACTCCTGGCAGTCCTTCATTTTTGTTTTTGTATTTATTTGCGCCTTTTCAGTGCAATGCGAGTTTTTATCAAAACAATCATATTCCTGAAGTATTTCTTCAGCACGGCCAATGACTTTTTTAGGCAGACCAGCTAACTGTGCAACATGTATGCCATAGCTTCTGTCAGTCCCCCCCGGTATTATACGCCTTAGGAAAATTACTTCTTTACCACGTTCCTTAACGGCTACAGAATAATTTTTAACTGCCGGCATAATTTTTTCCAATTCAATGAGTTGGTGATAATGTGTTGCAAACAAAGTTTTTGCTTTAATCTTCTCGTTGATAAATTCTACAACCGCACGGGCAATGCTCATACCATCGAAAGTACTGGTGCCACGTCCAACCTCGTCAAGGATAATCAGACTGTCTGATGTCGCATACCGAAGTATCTGTGCCACCTCGTTCATCTCTACCATAAAGGTGCTCTGCCCTGTTGCAAGGTCGTCGCTTGCCCCTACTCTTGTAAAAATCTTATCTACAGGACAGATGTTGGCACTTCTGGCTGGTATAAACGAACCTATCTGAGTCATCAAGACCAAAAGAGCTACCTGTCGCATATAAGTCGATTTACCAGCCATATTAGGGCCAGTCAAAACAATTATTCTCTGCTCCGCGGCATCCATCATTGTATCATTAGGCACAAAAATCTCTCGTTGCAGTAACTTTTCTACCACGGGATGACGACCATCTTTTATTGTTATCTCATGTTTATTGTTCAACTCCGGTCTAATATAATTATTCCGAAAAGCAACAATTGCCAATGAAAGTATCGCGTCAATAACAGCTAAAGCTCTTGCAGTGGTTTGAATCGCAACCATTTTGCTTCGAATTTTATCCCTGATTTCATTAAAAAGATAATATTCCAATTCCTGAATCTTTTCTTTTGCACTGAGAATTTTATTTTCAAACTCCTTCAGTTCTGGAACAATGTATCTCTCTGCGTTTACCAGTGTTTGTTTGCGTATAAAATAATCCGGAACAAGATTTACATTGCCCTTGGAAACTTCAATGTAGTAACCGAATACTTTATTGTAGCCAACCTTTAGATTTTTGATTCCCGACTCTTCTTTTATTCTTAATTCAAAATCACGCATCCAAATCTTATTGTCCCTGGCAATACCATGAAGTTCATCCAGCTCAGCATTATACCCTTCGCGTATCATGCCCCCCTCACGTACAGAAAAAGGAGGTTCATCAACCACAGCTTTTGCAAGCAAACCATATATATCCTCATGTACGGAAATTTCATTATTGGTTCGAACAATCAATTTGGTCTTATTAGCTGATAGAAGGCCTTTAATTGCCGGCAATACTTCCATTGAATTTCTTAAGGCTACCAGGTCTCTAGCATTAGCAGACCCTACCTCTAACCGCGCGAGTATTCTTTCCAAGTCAAATACGCTTTTTAACTTTTCACTTATGCCTTCTCGCAAAGAAACATTACCCACAAATTCACTTATTGCATCCTGCCGTTCAATGATGGAGTTAAAATCCAGTAACGGACACTCTATCCATTGTCTTAATTTCCTGCCGCCCATGCTAGTAGCAGTCTGGTCAAGCACCTCCAATAAAGTTCCGTGCTTGGTACCTTCACGCATATTTTTGGCTAGTTCCAGATTACGGATTGCAGTTGCATCAAGATTCATAAACTTTTCTTTATCAACGCAGACAAGGCGATTAATATTCATTAAATCAGACTTAACTGTTTCGTGAAGATAGGCAAGCATCATTTCAACTGTAGCTTTAACAATTGTACTGTAAGAAAAAGCATTACCGAAATGCTGCCCAAAATAATCATTGTCTCTTTTATTTACACAAAACCTGCTTACCATGCAAGCTGGCAATCTTTGTTGTAAAAGTCGCTCCAACCATTCCCAGTCTTGATTGTCAGAAGATAAAACTATTTCTGATGGCTGCAGACGGTAAAGCTGCTCCCAAACAGCATCTTCTCTACCATCATTTATAGCCGAGAACCATAGACATTCTCCGGTAGAAACATCAACAGCTGACATGCAAAGTTCACTATCTATGCCCGCAACAGCAACAAGATATTGATTGTGATTCTCATCCAATAATTGTTCATTTAATGCAGTACCGGGAGTAATTATTTTTATAACTTCCCGCTGAACAATTCCCTTTGCTAATTTAGGATCTTCTACCTGTTCACATATTGCAATTCGATAGCCTTTGCTTACCAACTTGGCAATATAGCCATCAACAGAATGATAGGGAACACCACACATCGGTATTTTTTCTTCAAGTCCACCTGCACGGCCAGTCAGTGTAATATTCAACTCTTTAGAAGCAGTCAATGCGTCTTCAAAAAACAATTCATAAAAGTCACCTAATCTGAAAAATAAAAGCTCATTTTCATGCTGTCTTTTGACATCTAGATACTGCTGCACCATCGGAGTATATTCTGGAGTCATGATTGCGCCTGTCCTTTCAATAACCATGTCTGCGCTGAAATAATTTCAACAACAACGGACTGTCCTACTTTATATTCTTTTTCCATAACAGGCCACAAGAC
>JBOFWD010000062.1:0-11895 GCA_051653445.1 Acidaminococcaceae bacterium
AGGTTCGGCGCATCTGATAGATGCCCATAGCGTCCATATCGTGACTGACAATCCGGGCGAAGAACGCTGCATACATGCCGAAAAAGTAATTCTGGCAACAGGCTCTGTGCCGGCTAAGCCGCCTATTCCGGGCAGCGAATGTACCGGTGTCATTGATAGCGACGATATTCTGAGTTTGAGCGAAGTGCCCGAGAGCATCATCATTGTCGGTGCCGGTGCTGTCGGCGTGGAATTTGCCGGTATTTATGCCGGTTTCGGCTGTGAAGTGACTATTGTCGAGATGGCGCCTAACATTCTGCCGCTTTGTGATACCGATATGCAGAAACGTATGGGTTTGGCTTTACGCAAACAGTTTATCAAAACTATGACAAGCAGTACGGTTAAAGGCATCAAGCATGGGCTTGAAGGCCTGGAAGTGACTGTCGAAAGCAAGGGGAAAGAAACGGTGCTTTCTGCTGAAAAAGTTTTGATAGCAACCGGCCGCACGCCTATTTTTAACAAGGTAGAACTGGATAAGGCTGGTATTCTTTACACCCGTCATGGCATTACCGTCAATGAAAGAATGGAAACATCTGTGCCGGGGGTTTACGCTGTAGGTGATGTTACCGGCAAGTGGATGCTGGCACATACTGCTTCTCATCAAGGAATTATTGCGGCTGAAAACGCTTGCGGTCATGAAGCTATCATGGATTATGACGCTATTCCGGGCTGTATTTTTACGTCTCCGGAAATTGCTTGGGTAGGACTTACCGAGCAGGAATGCATCGAAGCTGGTAAAGAAGTTGTTATCAGCAAGTTTAATTTTGCCGGCAACGGCAAGGCTGTGACGATGGGTCAGACCGACGGTTTGGTGAAACTGATTGCCGATGCGGCGAGCCATAAGATCATAGGGTGCCATATCATGGGACCGCACGCGAGCGACCTGCTCATGGAAGGGGTGCTGGCGGTAAGGCACGGCTTGACTGCTGAGCAGCTGGCGGTGAGTATTCATCCGCATCCGACGCTTTCGGAGGCTTTCGGGGAGGCGGCGATGGGGCTCTTCGGCGACATGGTGCACCAGGTTAATATGAAAAAATAACGTTTAATAACTAACTAGGACGGGGGAAGATAATATCACAACCCCGCCCTCTTTGTAGGTAGTGGTGACATATAGGACGGGGAAGATAATTTGCTCTGGACAAGGTTGTACACGCTTCCAAGCGTCGGTGAAACCGCCGGGAAGCTGAGTAAACATACTCCCGCAAATCACAACCCCATCCTTTTTGTAGGTAGTGGTATTATCTTGCCGCCCCCTGAGAATATACAACAAAAAGTATATTGAAGAACTTTTTGTAGAATAAGAAGGAAAAAGTATTTAACTCAGCGAATAGATGTAGTCAGTTTTAAGAGATGGAGAAAAGCAGAAGCGCAGGTGTCACAGTGAAAAAAGCAATGCAGTACGGAGATAAAATACTGGAGTTTGAAGTGGTGCGCAGCAGACGGCGCACGCTCGCCATTGCAGTCGAGTCATCGGCAAGTGTCATAGTCAGAGCACCCATGACGTTGCCTTCACAAAAGATTTTAGAAATAGTGGAGCAGAAGGCGGATTGGATCAATAATAAGCTTGCTTTCTGGCAAAAAGCACAGGACGAAAAACGTGAGCGCGAAATTGCGCGGGGCAAAAGCTTACTTTACCTTGGAAAATATTATTCTTTGCAGCTGGAAGTGGTGCCGGGTTTAAAAAAGGACAGCATCAGGCTGGAAGCTGAAAAAATTGTCGTCCAAACCGGTGAAGGGAAACAGGAAAGCATTGCAAAGGCATTAAATAAATGGTATCGCGAAAAGGCACGAGAACTGATTGTGCAAAGAGTGCTATATTATGGAAGTTTTTTTGACAGCAAACCTTTGGCAGTGCAGATCAAAGAACAGAAAAAGCGTTGGGGGAGCTGCACTTATGATAATAAGCTGTTGTTTAATTGGCGCTGTATTATGGCCAGAAGCGAGGCGCTGGATTATGTGGTAGTACATGAATTGTCCCACATGGTGCACAAGAACCACTCACCGGCTTTTTGGCAGCTAGTGGAGACTATTCTGCCGGGATATAGACAGGAGAAAAAATGGTTGAAAGAGAACGTAATAAATATGGATTTGTAACACTCGGTTGTTACAAATAAACATTTTTGTGATACAATACATAGTATTGGTGTACTAATTTTGTTTGGAGGAATGAACATGCTTGATATGAAATTTGTCAGGGAAAATCCTGAGCTTGTGGAAAAAGCCATGAAAAATCGCAATATGGATATGAACCTGGACGAGTTTTTGACTTTAGAAAAACAACGCAGAGAAATTCTGCAGCAGGTTGAGACTTTAAAGAGCGAGCGTAACAGCGTATCCCAGGAAATAAGTAAAATGAAAAAAAGCGGCGAAAATGCTGATGATAAAATTCTTGCTATGCGAGCACTTGGAGAAAAAATCTCTGAGGATGACAAAGAACTTAAAGAAATTGAACAGAAATTGAAGGACATTCTTCTGACCATTCCAAACATGCCGGCGGACGATGTGCCGATCGGTAAGGATGATAGTGATAACCCGGTAGTCCGCACATGGAGTGAGCCGACAGAATTCAGCTTCGAGCCTAAGGCCCATTGGGATATTGGTGAAGCGCTAGGTATTCTTGATTTTGAACGTGCCGCGAAAGTAACCGGCGCCAGATTTACTTTCTATAAAGGACTGGGTTCCCGCTTGGAACGTGCTGTTTATAACTTTATGCTGGATGTTCATACTCGGGAACACGATTACACTGAAATTTTTCCGCCGTACATTGTTAACAAGGATAGTATGCTGGGAACAGGTCAATTGCCGAAGTTTGCTGATGATATGTTCAAACTGGAAGGTTTGGATTATTATTTGATTCCTACTGCAGAAGTCCCGGTCACTAATTATCACCGCGGGGAAATTTTTAGCGCGGATCAGCTTCCGGTTCGTTATGCTGCTTACAGTGCGTGTTTCCGTGCGGAGGCAGGCTCGGCAGGACGTGACACACGCGGTCTCATCCGCCAGCATCAGTTTAACAAGGTAGAATTGGTTAAATTTACGAAACCGGAAGACTCCTGGGCTGAGCTTGATAAATTAACAAGCGATGCGGAAGATATTCTGAAACGTTTGGAACTCCCCTACCGCGTTGTCCGTCTTTGCACAGGGGATATTGGCTTCAGTTCTGCGACCACCTATGATATTGAAGTATGGCTGCCGGCAGCCAACTGTTACCGCGAAATTTCTTCCTGTTCTAATTTCCTTGATTTCCAGGCAAGAAGAGCAGATATCAAATTCCGACGTGATGCCAAAGCGAAACCAGAGTTTGTGCATACGCTCAATGGTTCTGGCTTGGCTGTAGGACGCACTGTTTGTGCTATTTTGGAAAATTACCAGCAGGCTGACGGCACTGTTGTTATTCCTAAAGCATTGCGTTCCTATATGGGGTGCGATGTAATTCCGGCTACTAAGAAATAGTAATATTAATTATGTTTAATACGCTGCAATATATTTTGCAGCGTATTTTTTTGTTCTTTAATGGCATATTTGCCGTATTTTTTTTATTTATTACTACATGTTGTGCTTTGATTTTTTGATTTATGGAAAGTTAATGAATATTAGATGGATTGTCGCATATTTCGCGATATTATGGCAAATTTCAGCATATTTCGCAGTTTTTTGAAGTTTTCCTTCCAACTCCTCAAAAAATATTCATTTTCCTCTATTTTCCTATTGTGCTTTTTCATATTTGTGGTAAAATCATATAGGTGAATTGACACTATTGTAAAGGGAGAGTGGATATGAAAAAGCAGCCTTTTTTTCAACTGACACAGAGTGCTGTGGAACAATTAGCGGCTAATTTTGATACACCTTTGTTGGTTTTGTCTTTAGACCAGATAGAAAAAAATTATCGTTTCTTAAAGACTAATTTGCCAAGGGTTAGGTTTTATTATGCAATGAAGGCAAACCCCGATATGCGCATCTTGGAAAAGATGGCTGAAATCGGTGCTAGTTTTGATGTTGCATCTGATGGTGAAATAAAAACGCTTGCCGGTTTAGGCATTGATGGCGAGCGTATGATATATGCTAATCCAATAAAAACGGCGGCTGGTTTGAAAGCCTGTGCTTCTGCCGGCGTGAATAAAATGACTTTTGACAACATAGCTGAAGTAGAGAAGATGGCTAAGGCTTGCCCTGGTGCCACCGTTCTTTTGCGGTTCCGTATTGATAACTCTTCTGCTCATGTTGATCTTAATAAAAAATTCGGTGCAGCCCGTCAGGACGCTGTAGCTTTGCTGAAGGCTGCTCAGGACGCCGGTCTTGATGCTGCCGGTATTTGTTTCCATGTCGGCAGTCAGGTGATGTTTGCCGACCCTTATTTGCAAGCGCTTGATATTTCGCGTGAAATATTTGAAGAAGCCAAGGAAGCTGGTCTTAATCTGCGCATCCTTGATATTGGCGGTGGTTTTCCTGTACCAGAGCTGAAAGTTAATTTTAATCTGCAGGAAATCCTTGCTCAGGTGAATGCACGCTTGGAAGAAGATTTTGCCAATGTGGAAATCTGGGCGGAGCCGGGACGTTTTATCTGTGGTACTGCGATGAATCTGATAACAAGTGTCATCGGTGTTAACGAGCGTAACGGACAAACCTGGTATTTTCTCGATGATGGCCTCTATGGTACTTTTTCAGGGGTTATTTTTGACCAATGGGATTACAAACTGATAAGCTTTAAAGAAGGTGACGAGGAGATAGAGGCTACTTTTGCCGGCCCTAGCTGTGACTCTTTGGATATTATGTTTAGAGGCAGGATGACTGTGCCACTTGCAGTCGGTGACCTGTTGCTTGTGCCTGCTTGTGGTGCTTACAGTTCAGCTTCGGCTACTGTTTTTAATGGATTCCGCAAAACACAGATTGTAGTTTGGGAAGAAGTTAAAGCGGAATTTGGTCTGGAAGAGGCCTTGGCGGCTGCAGTTTAATAAAATTTTCAAACCGTAGGCTTTTGCCTGCGGTTTTTTATATATGCAAAGAAGGTTTTTTGTTATTCTTGACGAAATAAAAATAAAAGCAATGTAAAATTTTTTTAGTAGCAGGAGGTATATTATGAGTGTTCCAATAGCTGTCTGGATTGCCGCAGGTTTAGGTGCGGCTGGAATTAAACTTTACATGGATATGCGTGATGTCAAACAGATTGTGGAAAATGCGCAGGCGCGTTACGAAGATGAAAAATACAATTATTACCAAACACAGAAGGCATTGTTGCCCCTGCTTTTGCTGGCGGGTAATCGCAAACTTGAGATATGGCAGAGCTTCGAACGTATGGCTGATGCACTTGAACAAATTGATAATTTACCGCGTCAATTAAAATACATGAATTTTGAAACATTTCGTATGGGTAAACCTGAAAGAGAAGCATTGCGTGATACTGCAAAAGTTGTGAATGCAATCATGAAAGGCGGGATGTCTGATGTTGGCAGTGGTGTTTTGACCGCACTCGCTTTGTATGGCGCAACTATGACCCATAAATTTGACGAGAATGATGTGATTAAGTTACCGGGTTTTCCGCAGTGCGAAAAAGGCACTACGATACTGGAAGCTCTGTCGACGCATCAGATTAAAGTGCCGGCCGCCGGCAATGTTGCGGAAGCTTCGGTGTTGAATGCCATACTTGATGTTCCGGCCGTAATACAGGATTTTGGGGTGGACAAGCTGTCCAAAAATGATAAAAATACTGCTATGAAACTAAAGGACAAGATAGATAAGCACTCTATGGAACTGGCTGATGTTGTTGGTAAGATGCAGCGCATACATATTACCATCGAACGCCTGCTGAATTATATTCAAAAACTCAACGATGATTACCTGTTGCAAATGGATAAAGTCGAACAGACATTATTAGAGAAAAAAGATTACGAAAAATTCACTTCGGAAGAGAAAACAGCACTTGTCTATGCTGCTTTCCTTGTTAAGACATTGAAAGTCATGACTAGAATTGACATCTTGCTGAAACGGGGTAATTTGTATGTTTTCAATACAATGGATATCCGCGAAGTAATAGATCAGGCCAAGATACTTTTCCCGGAAGAAGAATTGTCACTGGGAAGCAAGGTCTGAAAATCAAAAAAACCGGAATTTGCTGGACAGTTGCTTTTTTAGTGATTGTCGGTGTGAGTTCCGGTTTTTTGTCTGTTTGGGGGCAGTTGTTACAGAGAGGTTTATTGTGATAAAATGAACAAATAGTATGAAGATAAAAAGGAGAATTTCCTTGAAAACAGAAAAGCCTCTTTGTGAGGCGATTTTTAATTATGAAAAAGCTAAAGTCTATCCTTTACATACACCTGGACATAAAGGCGGCAGAGGTATGGATAAATCTTTGTTGGCAGCTTTGGGCAAACGGTCAGCAGCCATAGATGTTTCCCTGATGTCGGAGCTCGACGATCTACATTGTCCGGCAGGCTGCCTGAAACAGGCACAGTCTTTAGCGGCAGAGCTTTATGGCAGTGATCGTGCTTTTTTTGCAGTGAATGGCACAACAGGAGCTATTCATGCCATGCTGATTGGCGCCTTACGGCCTGGAGAAAAAGTGCTTATTCCCCGCAATGCGCATCGAGCAGTTGCCGGAGCGCTTGTGCTTGGCGGCCTTGAGGCTGTTTTTTTGCAACCGGAATATGATGAATTTTTTGCTATCAATACTCAAATTAAGCCGGAAGCTGTTCAAAAGGCATTTGCAGCTGATCCTGATATAAAAGCTGTGCTGGTAACCAGTCCGAATTACTATGGGTTGGCAGCCGATTTGAAAGCGATAGCGGAAATTGCACATAGCATGGGTGCGGTTTTGCTGGTTGATGAAGCACATGGAGCCCATTTGGGTTTTTCGGCCGTTCTGCCTCCTTCTGCCTTGCAGTGCGGCGCCGATGCATGCGCGCAGAGCACACATAAAACACTTGGTGCTTTGACGCAGTGTTCTCTGCTACACATTAAGGGGGAGCGCATTGATAGGGAAAAAATGGCTGCGGCCATGAGCTTGTTAACAACGACCAGCCCAAATTATCTTTTAATGGCTTCTTTGGATGCCGCGAGGGCTCAATTGGCAGCAAATGCAGCTGCTATGGCAGAAGCGGCTTTTGCTGTTGCCGAGAAACTGCGTAAATCTTTGCGGGATATTGACGGTCTCCAAGTTCTTGATGCAGGCATTTTAACGCGAAGCGAGGTTGCCGGCTTTGATGCTACCAAAGTAACCGTCAATGTTACCGGCCTGGGGCTGACAGGTATCGAAGCCGGTGAGTTGTTGCGGGAAAATGGCTTAGCGGTTGAATTGGTAGATCGCAATAATGTGATCTTCCTATTAACTTATGCTGACGATAATGACGAAATCAAAAGCATAATTGATAAGATAACAAAGATTTTTTGCATGATAAAAGAACAAAACAAACCGGCTCTGGGATTTTCTGATCACTGCCAAATGCCGCCTGCACAGCAAATCTTATCGGCGCGCCGGGCATTTTATGCCGATACTGAAGAGATTGCTTTTTCTGAGGCTGCCGGAAGAATAAGCGCCGAACAAATCAGTTTTTATCCGCCGGGTATCCCGGTCATCATTCCGGGCGAATTGGTGACTGACGAGGTTTTAATTTACTGTCAGAGGATGCTTGCGCTCCGTTTACCGGTCAGCGGACCACAGGATGGTGGTTTGACAAAAATTCAGGTGGTGAAGCAATGAAACGAGGTTTATTCATAACTTTCGAGGGTGCTGACGGCACCGGAAAAACAACGCAGATAGCAAAAGTAGCTTCTTGGCTGCGCGGGCAGGGGCATGAGGTTGTCTGCACCCGTGAACCAGGTGGTACTAAGACCGCTGAAAGAATTCGCGAGTTGGTTTTGGATGCTGAAATTGCTATCAGCGACAAAACGGAGACTCTTCTTTATCTGGCAGCTAGGGCCGACCATATTGCGCAATTGATTTATCCTTCGTTACAATCTGGCAAAATAGTTCTTTGCGATCGCTTCAGCGACTCAACTTTTGTTTATCAGGGGAGCGGACGTGGTGTAGAAGTCCAGACTCTGAAAATGCTCGATGATTTTGCAACAAGCAATTTGCATCCTGACTTGACTATTTTGTTGGACGGCGAGCCCGAAGAACTGGCAATACGCAGAAAGGTACGAGGTGTTGTTGATCGCTTTGAATTGGAAGGTCTGGCTTTTCAAAAGAAAATTCGTGAAGCGTTCCTGTCTTTAGCAGCCAGCGAACCGATACGCATTCATGTAGTTGACGCTTTGCAAGCAGAAGAAAAGGTTTTGAGCGAAATATTGCTTTGTTTACAGCCGCTTTTGACAAAATAATACTGCAGAATATATTAATTTTTAATATAATGGAAGGAAATGGACGGGAGAAACTGAAAATGTGGGAAAAGATATGTGGGCATGAACAGAATAAACATTTTTTACAGCAGCTGCTGATGTCCGGAAAAAGAACTCCCTCTTTGTTATTTCTCGGTCCTGATGGCATTGGGAAAAAAGCTTTGGCTACAGTTTTTGCCAAGGACTTTCTTTGCAGGTCTGAGAAGCTGCCTTGCAGCGGCTGTCTTTCTTGTCAGGCTTTTGACGCTAAGGGTCACCCGGATTTTTTGTTGGTTGAACAAAGTGCGCCAGGCAAAGAGATTGTTATTGACCAGATCAAGGAAATCGCGCGTCAGGCAGTATTTGCACCCAATTTGTCGGAGCATAAGGTATGCATCATAGATGCGGCAGACTATATGAATTTAACTGCTGCTAACAGTTTACTTAAATTATTGGAGGAACCGCCTCGTTTCTGGCTTTTCATCCTGATTGCCAACACGCCGGCAAAACTGTTGCCGACAATTCGCTCGCGTGTAATCCAATTACGCTTTGATGCACTTCCTGCAGAAATTATAGAAGCTGTGTTGCAAAAGGAAGGCGCGAATGCGGGTGAGGCTAAAACGCTTGCTCATCTTGCCGACGGCTCGGTCGGAACAGCACTCAACATGCTGAAGGGCACTGTCATAGATTGCCGCAACAAGGCATTGGCTGTTTTGCAATTGCTGCCGACAGAAAGGCCTTTGCAATTAATAGGTAAATATCCGTGGCCGGAAAAAACAACGGGTGAAGATGGACCGGTTTTATTGGAAATGATGTTGTTTATAATGCGTGACGCCTTACTCTGTAAAGAAGGTATGGCGGCCAGCGCTTATAATATAGATGTTTTGCCACACATTGAAAAAAGCTTCGCTGATTGGCATTCAGCAAAAATAAAGAATATAATAAAGATTGTTCAGGAAAGTTACATGGCCATAGCCGCTAATGCTTCCGGCAAGGTGGTATGGGAAGCTATGCTGGTAAGAATGAACATGATCCTGAAGGAGGATTAACAATGCCGACTGTAGTAGGTATAAGATTTAAAAAAGCGGGAAAAATATATTATTTTGATCCGGAAAAAACCGGTGTGCAAAAAGGTGATTTTGCCATTGTGGAAACAGCGCGTGGCATGGAGTATGGCGAAGTTGTCGCTGGCTTAAGAGAAGTGGATGAAAAGGAAATTATCGCTCCTCTGAAACCTGTTTTACGTAAAGCAACCAAAGCTGACCAGGAAAAAGTTGCCGAAAATGAAGTGCGTGAGAAAGAAGCTTTCAATATCTGTGAACGCAAGATCAAAACGCATGAGTTGCCGATGCATCTTATTGATGTAGAATTTACTTTTGATGTTAACAAAATAATTTTTTATTTTACGGCAGAAGGCCGCATCGATTTTCGCGAGCTAGTTAAAGATTTGGCTGCCGTTTTCCGTACACGCATTGAGCTGCGTCAGATTGGTGTGCGCGATGAGGCCAAGATGCTAGGCGGCATTGGCTGCTGCGGACGTCCTCTGTGCTGTGCGACATTTCTAGGTGATTTCGAACCGGTTTCCATACGCATGGCCAAAGACCAGAAATTGTCCCTTAATCCGGCCAAAATTTCCGGCATCTGCGGTCGCTTGATGTGCTGCCTGAAATATGAGAATTATTTATACTGCGGTAAAGACTGCAATTGTCAGCGTGGTGAAAGAGACGTAGTGCCAAAACAAGGGTCGCTGGTAATTACGCCTTTGGGCGAGGGCAAAATAGTAAGGGTTAACCGCAATGACAAGACTGCTTCTGTTCAGCTGGCACCTGACAATATTATTCAGGTTTCCTGGGATGAAATTGTGGAAGCCTCTCAGGCAGATATCTGAGTTATGACAGTGGTAAGGAATACGGAACGTCTCGATTCATTGCCAGGCTGCGGTTACAAGATCTGGCAATGCAGCAAGGAATTTTGCTTTACGACAGATGCTGTGTTTCTAGCTGCTTTTCCTTACCTTGTGAACAAAGCCAGAGTGATGGAACTGGGAGCCGGTACCGGCGCAATCAGCCTGCTCTTGGCGGCACGAGGCGCGGCACAGGTTACCGGCATAGACTGCAATGAGCATGTCGTTGAACTTATGCAGCGCAGCATTGCGGAAAATAAGCTGGAAGGGCATGTGCAGGCTATTTCAGCTGATATTAGGAAGTTGAAGGGTACGTTTGTTTCCGAGAGCTTTGACTTGGTTGTCGCTAACCCTCCTTACCGTAACAGCGGCAAGATGAGACAGGTAGGTAAGTCTGCCTGTCACGAAGTGACGGCTAATCTGGAAGATTTTTTTAAAGCAGCGGCTTTTCTGGTTAAATACAGAGGACGTTTTGCTGTTGTACAGCTACCGGAACGTTTCACCGAGTGCTTGGCTTTAGCTGCCAAATATGGCATGGAATTAAAGAAACTGCAATGGGTTCATTCCTTCGCAGATAAGACTGCGTGGGTTTTTTTGGCAGAATTCGTCAAAGGCGGCGCACCTGGCCTGGAAGTATTGGAACCTCTCATAATGTATAATGCTGACGGCAGTTACAGTAGACAGACTTTGGCCTGTTACGGTCTGACGGAGGAGGAAGAAGAGCAATGACGCAGGACGAGTTGGGTACCCTGTATTTGTGCGCGACACCAATAGGCAATCTCAAAGATATGACAGAGCGTGCTCTTGAGACTCTGCGGGAAGCCGATGTGATTGCGGCCGAGGACACAAGGCATACCAGACAGCTTTTAACACATTTTGGCATTCATGGACATCTTTTGAGTTACCATGAACATAACAAGGAAAAACAGGGACCTGTTTTAATAGAGAAACTTTTAGCCGGACAGCAGGTGGCGTTGGTTAGTGACGCTGGATTTCCTGGTATCGCGGACCCGGGCGAACACCTGGCTAAACTGGCAATAGAAGCGGGTATTCGCGTGGTACCGATACCGGGCGCTAATGCAGCACTTTGTGCATTGATTGCGTCAGGACTGTCTTCTTCACCTTTCTTTTTTGGGGGATTTTTACCAAAAAGCAAGAAAAATCGGCGTGAGCAATTAAAGCTTTGGCAAAAAATTCCTGCCACAATAGTTCTTTATGAAGCTCCCCACCGTGTCAAGGAAGTCCTCGAAGAAATTCTTACTGCCTGGGGTGACCGCCAGATGGCAGCAGGACGCGAATTGACCAAGCTGCATGAAGAATTTTTTCGCGGCACCGTTTCAGAATGCCTCGCCTGGTTAGCCCAAAAGCCGCCGCGCGGTGAATTTTCGTTGGTTATAGCGAAAGCTGACGAAGAAGAGGTTGCTGAAGAGAGTGTGGAAGTAATCGAACCATTGGCAAAAGTCAGGAATCTGATTGCCGGCGGCATGCCAAAAAAAGAAGCACTGCAATTAGTTGCGAAAGAAAACAAAGTTCCCAAGCGGGAGTTATACAATAGATTAATTTTAGTCGAAGAAGGGGAAGAAGAATGACAAAACCAAGTTTTTACATCACAACTCCTATTTACTATCCAAGTGATAATTTAC
>JBOFWD010000063.1:0-29415 GCA_051653445.1 Acidaminococcaceae bacterium
AAGACCTGGTCAACAAATTGTCCGGTATATTCTTGCAAAAGCTCCTGATATTTTTGCGGATCAGTTTTAGCTAATTCGTTCATATCTTCCTGCACAACAATGTCAATGGCTGCCGCCAAGTCCTTCTCTGTGAGAAAACTTGCGCCGTTCTTTTTGATTTCTTTATTATTTTTTATCTCTTCACAATACGCATTGATTCGTATTCCATCAAAAGTATCCAAAACAATTCCATCAGCTATTTTAACAGGCCTGATAAGCACGCGTTTTATTTTGGTTTTATCATAGTTATTATTCTGCCACTCATCTTTTTTTTCCTCGGCATAGGTTACATTATTCAGAACAAAAAGCATCAGCAGTAAAAAAGCAAAAACATTTTTTATCTTAATTTTATTCATATCGCTCCCTCTTAGCAATCAGATTTTCAGATAATGTCTACTCGTCTTTTAATTTTGCCAAATATTTTACTGCACTTAAGGCTGCCACCAAGCCCTGTCCAGAAGCCCTGCTAATCTGCCATGGTTGACCGGTGCAATCGCCTGCGGCAAATATTCCTTCAATATTTGTTTCCATCTCTTCACCTGTAGCAATAGTTTTGCCATGGAGCCTCAATTCCGGGAACAGTGAATCAATAGGATCTGACTCGCGAAAAATAAATACTCCGTGTACAGGGTAGTATTCGTGCTTAGTTCTTACTCCTGTCACACGATCGGTGCCGGTTATTTCATCCGCTTCTTCCGGTATAACAACAATATTTGAATGCTTAAGCGCACCCTCTATCTTGAAGTGCGGCATCAATATGACAGACTCACAAATTTCGGCCAAAAACTCAACTTCTTCTAAAGCACTTGGAAGGGTCACAACAGCTGCAACTTTTTTCCCTTTGAAGAAATGTCCGTCACAGGTAGCACAATAGCTTACGCCGCGGCCAAGAAATTCCTTCTCTCCCGGTATGATTTCTGACGAAGATGCACCTATAGAAAGGATAATTGATTTGGCATTATAAAAGCCATTAGCGGTACCAAGAGTAAAAGTTTGTTCATCCTGGCTTGCATAAATAACCTTTTCTTTCACTATCTTTGGGTCAAAACTCATCGCATGTTCGACAAACTTTTCCATCATTTCCTGACCCGAAATATTGGGCAACCCCAGATAATTGCTTACCATATGAGCTCTGCGTAAACGCGGGCTAAAACCATTGAAGTCAAAAATAATAACTTTCTTATTGCGAATGCTTGCTGTAACTGCAGCCGAAAGTCCGGCCGGACCGCCGCCGATGATGGCAATATCAAAAATTTCTCCCATAACCTCGACCACCTTTACATTTTTTTACATGGATAGCCTGTTCTTAATGTTAATTCTAGTTTATTGGCCTTGACAAGTCAATTATTCAAAAAACTTGTGTTAACTTTAACCTAAATTTAATAAATAATAAATATCGTTCAATAACTTCTAAAATTTTTGCAGAAAACCAAAAGGTTTTTTTGCTATTATGGCGAATTAAAATAAATAGCAGTCCGCAAAGCCATTGTCTAAATAGCAAACATTTCGGCAGCCAAATTTGCCGGTAAAAAGCTAGAATCAAGCCTTTGCAGGTTAACAAGCGGAATTTTACCGCAATAATAAAATGAAAGAAGGTATTTTTAATGAGAGATGTTAAATTTTTTATTTGTAAGCATTGTGGAAATCTTGTAGGAATGATTCACGATAGC
Organism: Acidaminococcaceae bacterium; assembly: GCA_051653445.1. Lineage (GTDB taxonomy): Bacteria > Bacillota > Negativicutes > Acidaminococcales > Acidaminococcaceae > RZYP01. The sequence continues at coordinate 1,710 of JBOFWD010000063.1, forward strand.
GGAGTTCCTTTATCCTGCTGCGGCGAAGTAATGCCTGAATTAGTACCTAATACAGTAGATGCGGCTCAGGAAAAACATGTCCCGGTTGTCACCATTGAAGGCGATACCGTTACCGTAAAAGTAGGCAGCATTGCTCACCCAATGTTGGCAGAACACTACATCCAATGGATTTATCTGCTGACCGAACAAGGCGGCGAACGCAAAATCCTTAACCCAGGCGATGCTCCTGAAGCCGTTTTTGTTATGACTCCCGGCGACAAATTCATTGCAGCCTATGAATATTGTAATCTACACGGTTTGTGGAAAGCTTAATAAGCAAAAAATATGCGGTTGCGGCCTCGGCCCGCAACCGCTTTTTTATATTCAACAAAACTATTTTTTATAAATAATGTCTCTTGTAATTTGGCTTAAATCCTGAGCACCAGTCATAATCATTGCCGCCTCGAGTTCAGCCTGCATATATTTTAGCAAGCAAGCAACTCCTTCAGCACCACCGGCACCAGCCTGTGTAATAGGGCGGCCCAACAAAACAGCATCAGCACCGAGTGCCAGCATTTTTAATACATCAAAACCTGTACGGATACCGCCATCAACAAAAATCAGCATTTTATTGCCGACAGCATCACTAATCCCAGGTAAAACTTCTGCTGTTCCCGGGGTATGATCAAGGACGCGTCCGCCGTGGTTGGAAACAACGATACCGTCGATACCAGCCTCAGCGCACTTCAAGGCATCTTCTATTTCCATTACGCCTTTGATAATCAGAGGCAGTTTTATATTCTGTTTCAATTCAACTAGTTCTGCAAAAGTCTTTGGTCCTACCGGCTGTCCGGAAACAGTCATGTTAATCAGCGCTGCAGCATCGACATCAATGGCAACGGCAACAGCGCCTACAGCTTCAGCTTTATAAGCCAGCTCGATAATCTGCTCATTTGGTCTCGGCTTGATTGTCGGAATCCCCCAGCCATCTTCCGCAAGAATGGCGTTAAGTCCGCTCTGATATATTTCTTCCAGTTTGCCGTCGCCAACCATACCCATAGCGCCTGCTTCTTTAGAGCCGCTGATGACAGCTTTGGCATAATCTGCCTCCGAAATATAACCGTTCCAATTAAAAGCAATTCCACCAATCGGCGCAGCCAAAATCGGCATTACAAGTTCATTTCCCCACAAAGTAAAAGCTGTTGACGGTTTATGAACGGTATGAATTATCCGTTGACGCAGCTTTACTTCCGCCAACGCACTGATATTATTGCGAAAAGCCTGCCCGGAACCAACGCCACCAGCACCCGGAATTTCTCCAGCGCAGGCGCGTCCATCACAAACAGGGCACATGCGGCAGGCCTTACCGAACTTTTGCCTGCCTAGTTCTCTTAATTCTTTCATATCCATCAAAATTCACCCCATATGCTTTAAAATAATCATTTTTATTATACTATAGAATAAATGAAATTGACGAAAAAAGTTCCCTCAAGATAGTCGTTCGACTTTTCTTGAGGGAACTTTTTATTGTCTAAACAAAAACTATCCTGTTTTAAAATGCAATGTTTTTTCGTCGCTTAACAAATATATAACCTTTTAATAATTAAGAATTTTTAAAGGATTGACTGTTTGTCCATTGGATAAAACTTCGAAATGGAGATGCGGCCCGGTGCTATAACCACTACTGCCAACGTAGCCAATAATATCACCTTTTTTAACACCTTCGCCGGAATTCACTGCAATCGCACTCATATGCGCGTAGGCAGTTTCATAACCATTGCCGTGAGAAATCCTAACATAACGACCATATCCGCCATTCCAACCAGCCTGTTCAATGTCACCGGCCGCGGAAGCATAAACCGGATCGCCATAATTGGCAGCTATATCTATGCCTGGATGGTAATCCCCGCCATAACCGAAAGGATCATAACGATAGCCATAACGTGAAGAAATCTCTCCGCTGTCCGTCGGCCAAAGGTTAGGCGTAACACTCTTTTGTTCAAGCTGTTCGAGCATATTGCTCAAATTTTCATATTTATAGGCAATGCGTTCCGTAATAAGTTTATTCTGTTTACTAAGGACATCCATATTGCTAAGACCTATTTTACCCGGCCCGCCCTGTCCTTTTAAATCCGCTTCACGTGAAGCGCGGTCAACACCGCCACGGGATATACCACTACCGTCCTGTTCAAGAGTTCTGCGCACTTCAGCTTCCAGTGCGGCAACTTCCGAAAGATTTTTTTGAATTTTTTCATTCTCTGCCAATAAAGCTTGTAATTTCTCCTCTTGCCTTGCATATTGCGCACGATAGGTCATTAGTTCCTGCTGCTCTTGATTTGCCCTATTAACAGCATAAACGCCTTTAACGAAGCTGCCAATAGCGAAAATCATAGCTATGCAAACAAAAATAGCTACTGGTTTTTTGATACAAAAAACCTTTGTTCCCTTGCCCGGACAAGCGATTGCGATAACATAATCTCTATTCGGGGTATACTCTTTTTCTTGCTGTTCCATCAAAAAATACCTCCTAAATGCTTTTCTATTATCGCATAATTTGCAAAATTAATCAAATTGCTCACAAAAAAGACATAGATAGGCTAATTTTTAGCATTTTAAAATCTACTTATAAAAGCCAAGTTTTGTACCTAACGACAATATTCTTCTTCCTATAAAAGGTAATTCTTCTACTTCCTCACGGTGCAAGCCGCCCAACGCAATCAGGCTAACGCTGTAAACAGGCACGGCCACAATCAGTGATGCCAAAATATTCCAAGCACCCCAAGAAGGCGTCGCAAGCAATACTCCCCAAACCGCCGCACCCATTGTCAGAGATGCAAGAAAGGGCTTCAACACACCACCAATTGATAAAGAAAACCCGGTATATTTATATATGAAGAATAAATTCAAAACCGCAGCAACACCGATGTCGGCAACTGTTGCCCAAGCAGCACCTTTAATACCAAGCGTAGGAATCGCAGTCAGCACCCAGCTTAAAACCACTTTGGCAACAGCAGCAATAATCATATTGATGACAGGTATGGTAGTTTTGCCAAGTCCCTGCAAAATACCTGTACTCACCTGATGCAGACCAAGCATGAAAATGGCAGTACTCATGGTTTGAATAGCGGGCGCAGCATTTGGCGCGTTGTAAATCATAGCTGCAATTTTTTCTGCCAGGATAAATAACCCTATCGTACACGGAATAGTAATAATGGAAGTAACACTGAAAGCTGTCTTTAATTTTGCCTTAATCCCAGCTTTGTCCTTCATAACACGCGATTCAGAAATGGCAGGCACGAGGCTGATGGCCAAAGACGCTGTCAAAATGGTAGAAAGATTAATAAGCGGCACTGCCATGCCTGTAAGATAGCCAAACATCTCAGTTGCCTCGCTGACATTAAAACCCGCTGTTTCCAGTCTTGCGGGCACAATTAACAAATCAAGGTTGGCAACCACCGGCAGCATCAGACTAGACATCGAAACTGGAAGCGCAAGTTTGACCAGCCGCTTAATAACATCCCAAGCCGATTCTTTGGCAAACGCTGCCTTTTGGTTATTTATCTCATTATAAAATTGTTTCTTCAGTCTGGCATAAAACCAGCATAAGACCAACAGACCGCAAAAAGCGCCGACACCGGCGCCCATACTGGCACCGCCGGCAGCATAAGCCAGTCCGCGCGGCATAAACATATTGGCGAAAAAAATCATCGTTACGACGCGTGTAAGCTGTTCAACTATTTCGGAGGCAGCGGTAGGTGTCATGATCTGCCAGCCTTGCAGATAGCCGCGGAAGCTGGAAAGAAAAGTAACAAAAAATACAGCCGGTGCCAGAGCAATGATTGAGTAGTAGGCACGAGAGTCCCTGATGAGATGATTATCAATCAACCAGCCGGCTCCAAATAATAAAGCACCTGAAAAAACAATACCTGTCACCAGTAACAGTCTGAGCGATATATGAAAAACCCGCTGTGCTCCCAGATAATCCTTCTGCGCAAGTTTTTCTGCAGTGATAATCGAAATGGCAACAGGAATACCGGCAGAAGAAACCGTAATTGCCATCAGATAGATAGGAAAACCCATCTGATAAAGCCCTATTCCTTCGCCGCCCATAACTCGTGACAAAATAATCCAGTTAAGTGAGCCAATCACCTTGACCACTATACTGGAAATGGTAAGAATAAGAGTTCCTTTTAAAAATTTATGATTATTTGTTTTAACTTCCGTGTTTTGCTCCATAGCTCTCCGTCCTGCTGCTAACAAAGCAGCGATAATCAACACAATTATACACGATAATTATCTACTCATAAATGAATTTTTACAAGTCTTTTCGGCATTTTCCCTTCAATTATGTTGCTTTCCTTACAATCAGTTGTTACAATTAATCTGATAATCTCTAATCTTAAAAGGAGGTCCTTAAATGAAAAAATTATTTGCCCTTGCTCTTGCATCTATCCTCGCTTTATCTGCTTTGGCAGGATGCGGCAGTGACAAGAAGGGGGCGGACAAAAAGGCTGGTGAAAAGACCAAGGTTGCTTTTGTCTATGTCAGTTCCGCCAAGGATGGCGGCTACTCCATGGCACATGACCTCGGCCGCCAATACGTGGAGAAAAATATGCCCAACGTAGAAACCACCTTTATGGAAGCAGTACCAGAAGGCGCTGATGCAGAACGTGTAATCAGCCAATTGGCTTCACAAGGCAATAAAATCATTTTCACCACAAGCTTTGGTTATATGGATCCGACCATTAATGTAGCCAAAAAATATCCTGACATCACTTTTCTTCATTGTGCAGGTTATAAAACAGCTCCCAATGTCGGAAATTACTTCGGTCGTATGTATGAAGCACGTTACCTTACAGGTATCGTTGCCGGCAAACAAACAAAAAGCAACGTAATCGGTTATGTTGCCGCTTTTCCGATTCCTGAAGTTGTCCGCGGCATTAATGCCTTTACTTTAGGTGCGCAATCAGTAAACCCTGATGTTAAAGTCAAAGTTCTTTGGACCAACACCTGGTATAACCCAGCCAGCGAAAAACAGGCTGCTCTTACCTTGCTTGATTCCGGTGCTGATGTTATTGCTCAGCATCAAAACACTCCTGCTCCCCAACAGGCAGCAGAAGAAAGAGGAAAATTCGGCATTGGCTACAACGTAGATATGTCTGGTGCGGCTCCTAAAGCCGAACTCACCGCTGCTGTTTGGAACTGGGGCGCATATTATGCAAACACCATCCAACAAGTACTTGATGGTAAATGGAAATCCGGCGCTTATTGGGGAGGCATGAAAGATAACGTAGTAGACATTGCCCCTTACGGCCCAGCTGTCAGTGAGGACACCAAAAAAATCACAGATGCCGCTAAAGCAAAAATCATCGATGGCAGTCTGAAGGTATTTACGGGACCAATCAAAGACCAGTCCGGCAACATCAAAATTGGTGCAGGTCAAACCATGTCCGATGAAGATCTGTTAAAATTCGATTGGTTTGTTGAAGGCGTTGAAGGTACTATAAAATAAAATAAAATCTAAGGGGATGTTTTTGCATGAAAAAATTACTTGCTCTCGCCCTGACGCTCACAGTAGCGTGCGTTGCTCTGGCAGGCTGCGGCGGCGACAAAAAGGCAGCTGACAAAAAAGCCGGTGAAAAAACAAAAGTAGCTTTTGTTTATATCGGTTCAGCTAATGACGGAGGTTATTCCATGACGCATGACCTCGGCCGTCAATACGTGGAAAAAAATATGCCTAATGTACAAACTAGCTTCGTAGAATCTGTGCCAGCAGGTGCTGATGCCGAGCGCGTTATCAGCCAATTGGCCTCACAAGGTAATAAAATTATTTTCACTAACAGCTTCGGCTACATGGATCCAACCATTAATGTAGCAAAGAAATACCCTGACGTTACTTTCCTGCATTGCTCCGGCTATAAAACAGCTCCTAACGTGGGAACTTATTTTGGCCGCATGTATGAATCCCGTTATCTCACCGGTATTGTTGCCGGCAAGCAAACAAAAAGCAACGTAATCGGTTATGTTGCGGCATTCCCGATTCCTGAGGTTGTCCGCGGCATCAATGCGTTCACTCTCGGTGTACGTTCTGTTAACCCAGATGCTAAAGTTAAAGTTATCTGGACTAACACCTGGTATAACCCAGCAGGCGAAAAACAAGCGGCGCTTACCCTGATTGATTTCGGCGCTGATGTTATAGCACAACATCAAGATACTCCCGGGCCACAACAAGCAGCTGAAGAAAGAGGCGTCTACGGCATCGGCTACAACGTAGATATGTCCGCCGCTGCTCCAAAAGCTTCCTTGACTGCTGCGGTCTGGAACTGGGGTCCTTATTATGCAAATGCCATTCAGCAAATTATTGACGGCAAATGGAAATCCGGCGCTTATTGGGGAAGCATGAAAGATAAAATCATCGACATTGCTCCTTATGGCCCAGCTGTCAGCGAAGAAACCAAGAAGGTTACCGATGCTGCCAAAGCCAAGATTCTTGACGGCAGCCTGCAAGTATTTACCGGTCCTATCAAAGACCAATCCGGTAATGTAAAAGTTCCTGCCGGCAAAACAATCTCAGACGAAGAACTCTTGAAATTTGACTGGTTTGTAGAAGGCGTCGACGGTACAATTAAATAAAATTACCAGAAGTTAGTAAAAGAGCGTTTCGCAAATTGCGAAACGCTCTTTTTTATCCCCAAAAACTAAAACTTAAAACGGCTCTTGACTACGATGCCTTTAGGCACCGGTACAATAGCAACAAATTGTGCCACGTCAAGCACATTCTTGCCCATGAAGCTCGTTCTTACAAGCTTACTGCAATTAATGAGCTCGGTAAAGTAGACTTCCAGAATGCCATTCGCATAAGTACAAGCAAAATCTTCATGCGCAATAACAGTATCATCAAAAATACTGTTGACGATGGCCATGATGAATTTCGTACCAAGCATTTGAACAAATGTTTCCAGAAATTTGTTGTTACCGACAGTAAAATCAACTACTCGCAGTCTTACATAAGCCTGTTTTTTATTGATAGTAAATTCTTCCGGCTCAACAAAAAGCTTAAAACTTCCATAGTCTTTATGCTCTACTTCCAAAGTTACTGCGGAATCTTCGTAATACGAAATACCTTTAAAGACAAAATCAGTTTTGGCTAGGGAATCCTTCAAGTAAAGATCAATTTCTTCATAAGGCACAGTAAGACCGCCGTGAGAAATATCCTCCCACTTCTGGGCAGAAAGCCAATGACTGCTTTTTTCCTTCAAAGGCTGGAGCCAATCAAGAACGCCGCTGATAGCACCTTCAACTTTTTCAGCGGCAGTATCGGCTTTTTCTTTAATATTTTTAAAAACAGATTCCGCTTCCAGCTTGAATTTTCTGTTTTCATCGCCAAGAGGTTGGTCTTTGCATTCCAGGCTGGCGATTTCCTTAAACTTAGTCATTCCTTCATCGCGCGCTGCTTCAAAAACTTCTCTAAACTGAGCAATGTCCTGGGGCTGACCCGCTTTCAGCCATGCATTCGCTACCTTCCCCACGCCATAAGTAACAGCAATACCGACCGGTACCTGCACCGGTGCCAAGGGAATCAGCGTTACCAATGTCTGCCCGACAAATGAGCCTCCCAATGAATAAAGTAATCCAAGAACGGCACTTTCTTCAAGTTTCACGCCCCGCAGTTCACCGAGCCGCATAATCATATAGACTTCATTAGCCATCAAGGCCATAGTGCCCACCAAGGGTGCCACAACTATGACGCCCGCTCGTGCCGCACCCCACAGGCAGATTTTTTCCGCTTCGCGCTCAATGTCAGTTATGTTATCCAACGGTAAGCCCCTTTCTCTAAATTCTAACGTCGATCTGTGCAGAAACACCTACACCTTGCACGCGGCTAAAATTAGTTGGATTTTTGGAATCAATTGGAATCAAAGCCTTTACCCTGAAGGTTTTGCTCATAAAATTACCCTCCAGCTGCAAAGCCGCTTTACATTCATCAACTTTTTCCCTTGGTCCTGAAACCTGTGCCGCACCAATATAACCGCCGCTGCCAATTGTTATAATAGGCACGACTTTGGTAGCATATTCGCTGCTGACACCATGTTTAGCCGTAAGCGCATTAATAAAACTATTCAGTTCATCCGCATACCGGTCAACCAGATAGCCAATACCACCGACCTTAAGCACATCACCCAAGATACTTGCGTTGACAGTAGGCATGGCGTTAACCACGAAGAAGCTTGCCATGGCAGCAATTAACACTGCTTTCTTGCCACTATGAAAATTCATAACATCACCTCCATTAACTAATAACATATAACTTCAACAGTAATTTATAAATACCTTTAGCCTTGAGTAAATATTCTATGACGAAACAATATGCCTAAACACTAGCGCTTTTCCAGTGATATAATTGAATATGATATCTTTTTTACGGAGGTGTGACTTTTGGCGAATTTTTTATTCAACGCTAAACAACTTTGTTTTCATGATAAGCTTTGTTTTGCCGATATCGAGATTCCCCGCGGTAAAACTACTTTTATAACCGGACCAAGCGGTGCCGGCAAATCTACATTGCTGCGTCTGTTGAACGGAGTTTTATCGCCGACCCACGGCCATCTCTATTATTTAGGGCGCGACCTTGAAGACTTTGACACCATTGAGCTTCGTAAAGAAGTCCTTCTGGTCAGTCAAGCCGTTTTTCTTTTTGATGGTTCCATTCGCGATAATTTCGCCGCCTTCTATGAACACCGGGAGCAAAGTTTGCCAAGTGACGAAACAATCAAAAAGTTCTTATCCATTTGCTGCCTTCCTTTTGAAGCTGATGCCGTAACGAACACAATGTCCGGCGGCGAAAAACAACGTCTCTACCTTGCAATATTTCTATCTTTTCATCCTGCCGTACTGATGCTTGACGAGCCTACGTCAGCATTAGACAGCGAAACTGCTCATCGTGTAATGGAAAATATTATCTCCTATTGTCAGGGAGAAGATATTACAATTATTGCAGTCAGCCACGACAAAGTATTGACCGAAAGATTCAGCGAAAATATTTTGGCTTTGGAAAGGACGGCAAACAACTATGCGTGAAATCGTCGAACTTGGAATTATGCAATTTAGCGCAGTCTATCTGCTATTGATCGTTGTTTTAGCAATTATGAAACATGCTAAAATTAACCAAACCAAGCTGCTCATCGTCGCCAGCTTCCGCATGACGCTGCAACTGATTTTGGCAGGTCTTGTCCTGACTTATATTTTTGACAATCAAAACCCGCTATTTACAACGCTTTATTTGCTGTCTATGCTAGTATTCACCATCAAACGCACTTTAGGCAAAAACCCGGGACTGAACAGAAAATTCAAAATTATTATCGCTGCTTCAATTGCTTTGTCCGGCCTCTCTACCTTGGCTTTTTTCGTTATCGGCATCGTTGGCCAGAACATTTTCAACCCGCAGTATGCCATCCCAATTGCCGGAATGATCATGGGCAATACCATGACTGGTGTAACTTTAGCACTAAAGTCTTTTTCTGATAATCTTAAAAGTCAACGTACCAAAATAGATTCCCTATTGAACCTGGGCGCCACACCGCAGAAAATATTATTGCCTTACGTTAATAATGCATTAGAAACAGCACTATTGCCCACTTTAAACGGGATGGTCGGCATGGGTATCGTTTCGCTTCCTGGTATGATGACCGGTCAGATTCTTTCCGGCACGTTGCCAATGACTGCTATTATGTATCAGATTGCTATTATGATAGTAATCTGCACCACCGTTTGCCTGTCATCTTTCTCTTCTCTTTATTTTGGTTATCAGACTTTGATAAATAGCCGTAACCAGATAAGGCTCATAGGTGAATAAATTCAAAAAAAAGAAGCGTTGGGACCAAGATGTCTCGACTACGCTCGACATGACAACTTGATTCCAAACCGATCACCTTGTTGTGCCATTCTTCGGTTCAGCTTCCAATGTCATTCCGACCGAAGCGGAGTAATATGTATTTTTATTACTAAAAAGGCGGTTGGACTATTTCATTAGTCCAACCGCCTTCATATTTGTTATTTGCTTTTTATGTCTTTGACTATTCGTTCTGCCAGCCTTACAGCCTGCACACCGTCAGCGGCATACATATCGGCATTGATTTCTTTGGCATATTCGGCAGTCAGTACTGCGCCGCCCACAATAATTTTTGCCGTTGAACCTGCCTCACGCAGCTTTTTGATTGTGTCTTCCATGCTGCTCAGGGTCGTCGTCATCAAAGCACACAAACCCACAATATCCGGTCTTTCCTTTTGCACTGACTCAAGAATTGCTTCCGGCGCAACATCTTTGCCCAGATCAACAACGGCAAAGCCACTGTTACTTAAGAGAGCGCTGACAATATTCTTACCTAAATCGTGAATATCGCCCTTGACCGTTGCCAATACAACCTTACCGGCATAAGGCATATCCTCTGCCTTAATCTTAGTACGCAATGCATCAAAAGCAGTTTTCATCGCTTCTGCCGCTAACATGACCTGAGGCAGAAAGGTCCTGCCGATACCAAAATCTTCGCCGACAAGATGCATGCCCTTGACCAAAGCGTTGGCTGTTATCTCCGCTGCGGCATATCCCTGTTCGAAAGCAGCAAGAGATAATCCAGCGGCTCTTTCTTTCTCGCCGGCCATGACTGCCTGGCAAAGCGAAGAGAGCACATCGCCGTCTGCTGCATTTAACGGGCTTGCAGCTTCGACGTTCTTTGCTACATAGTTCTTACTGTATTCTATACCCTGGCTGTCCGTTCCTCGGATAACTTTGGAGGCAGCGGTCATGGTTTTGATTTGTTCAGAACACGGATTAATAATCGGCGCATCCAACCCACTCGCAAGCGCCATCAGATAGAAAGCTGTATTTATATCCTCACGTCCGGGCAAGCCGAACGAAACATTGCTGAGTCCCATCGTTGTCGGGTACCCGAATTCTTTTCTGTAGGCCTGCAATGTCCGCAGCGTTTCTTGCGGCGCCTGACCGTCAGAAGCTGCTGTCAAAACCAGAGGATCCAGCATAAAATCATTATCACTGAGCCCTGCCGCCTTGCCTTCCGCAACCAGCCTCTTGGCGATAACCAGTCTTTCCTCGGCTGTCTTTGGCAGTCCTTTTTCTTCCAACGGCAGCACCAAGACTGCGGAACCATACTTCTTGGCCAAGGCAAAAATCTGCTCTTTGACACCGGGTTTATCACAGACAGAATTAATCAGCGCCCTGCCGGGGAAACTGCGCAGGCCTGACTCCACAACAGCTGGGTCGGTGCTGTCGACGGAAAAAGGCGCATCAACCAGCATGGAAAGAGTTTCTACAACTTCTTTCATCAGCGGCTTTTGGTCAACTCCGGGAACTCCCATATTTACATCAAGCACTTGCGCGCCAGCCTGCACTTGCTGCAAGGCTTCCCTTTTGACCGCTGTCAAATCGCCGTTTTTGATGTCAGCCGCCATCGCTTTGCGGCCGCTTGGATTAATTCTCTCACCAATCAAAACTGTTGAATGCGCTTCGCCAAGCCAAACCGTCTTGGTCCGGGAAGCCAAACGTACACCCTGCGGCAAAGCTTTCCGCTGCGCTAACGCAAGACCTTGCGAAGCTTCCTTAATTGCTCTGATATGTTCTGTCGTTGTGCCACAGCAGCCGCCGATAATATTTGCGCCGGCCTCCACCAACTTTGGCACCCAAGCCGCCATTTCTGCCGGTGACAGCGGAAATATCGTTTCGCCTCCCCGCAAAATCGGGATACCGGCATTAGGCTGAACGCTAATGGGCAAAGAAGTCGATTCTCCTAATTCTTTCACCAGCGGCAAAAGCTGCTCAGGTCCCAGGGAACAATTCATGCCAATGACAGAAATGCCCATTGGTTCTAAGATAGCTGCTGCCGTACGCGGATCGGTACCTGTCACCGTTCTGCCCTGAGCATCATATGTCAGCTGGCATATAATAGGAAGATTACTGACGGCCTTAGCCGCCAAAACACCTGCACGCATCTCTTGGATATCGATGATCGTCTCGAACAAAATATAATCAACGCCTGCTGCTGAAAGCGCTTTTATCTGCCTTGCATATGCCTCACAGGCTTCCTCAAAACCCAAATCGCCCAATGGTGCTATCAAATGTCCGCTGGGCCCTATGTTGCCGGCAATCTGCATGCCTGGTCTCAAAGCCGCTCTTGACGCCTTCACCCCGGCCGTAATAATTTTTTCGGTTTCATCAGCTAAGCCAAAATAGCTGAGCTTCAGCGGATTAGCGCCAAAGGTATTACTTTCCAAAATATCGGCACCAGCCTCAGCATACTGCCTATGAATTTCCGTAACGGCCTCCGGGTGTGTTACAGAAGCATATTCAGGGCAAGGCTTATCCGCAATACCTAAAGCCTGCAGACGCGTACCCATAGCACCTTCAAAAATCCTGATCATTCTTATCCATCCCTTCGCATTGAACAGTCTAGTTTAGAGCATTTATTACAACCTTTTGAAGGTGTCTCCTCATTAATATCGGGGCAAAGCCCAATCACAGCAGTAATACTTTTGCGTGGCATCAGCATCAAAGAATCCGTCAAGGTTACTCCGATTGACGCTGCCTTGGCAAGCACTGCAACTCTGCCCTGTTCGTTTAAATCCCAATCGCCATAACCGGGACTGAAACGAAAGGTCATCCTGAAACCTTGCGCTTGATATTTATTTTTCAATAATTTCTCCAGTTCATCCGCTGTCTGTTCTACAGCTGCTGTTGCCGCCGCATCTATCAGCATGCCGAGGGCATACTCACCTCTGGCAAAAGCGCTGCTGGCTGCTTCCTCCACCATTTCACCAATCGTGGCTGTCAGAAAAACTACCTGCGATGCCTGTGCCAAATGCTTCGACAGCGACTGCCCCGGAACATAGTAATTTTCCGAAGTCTTCACGCAGCCTGCAGCACTGTCATAGCTATATACTGCCCAGGCCGTCTGTGGCTCCTTCAGCGTCATAACGATGTCACAGGCTTCATCAACCAGCTTTTCCGGAAAGTCCCCACCTTTACGCAAACCAGCATAACGCTTCGTTTCCTGGCGGTCTATGCAATTTAAAATTGGCCTGTAAATATTATTTTGCGACATCATAAAATCAACCCATCTTACAGCGTAAAAAACGCCTGTTGTAGTATCATTAATTCTACAACAAGCGTTAAATTTTAGCAATAATCCATACTAAACACATATTCTATTATTTTTTTGCCAGATATTCATTATTCGCCCGCACCGGAACCAGAAGTCTTTGTCCAGGCAGCAAATAGGAATTGCCATCCAATTTGTTCGCCTCACAAATACGATAGATTACCGCCCTTACGTCCTCATCATTTTCCGCTAAACGGCCGGCAATAGACCACAAGGTATCACCTGCATGTACCACGACTTGTTCGTTCCGCCAATGCGTAGAAGCCTCCATGGTCACCATACTATATCCAGAGTATATGGCTATGCTCATGCACAGCACTAATAATATTTTTTTCATTTCACCGCCCCTTTCATAAACGTATGTTCGTTATTTGCATAATAACACGAACATACGATTTTTGCAAGACTAAAAACGAACAGGTTTTCGCTTTTCGTTTTAATTGTCCCATTTAAAAATCAGCTTTTTCAAACTTCTATTCTTCTTATTAATAATGATTCTTCTTTATCGCTATTTTATCATAATATCGAGGTATATAAAAGCAGGCACCACAATATATTGTGGTGCCTGCTTGTTTGTTCTAACTTTATTTAAAATATTAATTGTTTTTTTCTTTGCTTTCTTCCAGTTTGCTTTTCATCCAGGCAACCATCGCCAATTTGCCGAATTCGTACCAGGTTGAGCAATCTGTATGACTTGCAATATAGGCATTCCATTTCTCCTGATTGACATTTTCTACTTCCAGCAAATTCATAATACCGAAACCGCTGCGCCAGATCATGTCATCCATAGATGTAAATTTACTGTTGTTCTTCAAAAAATCAGGATTAAATAAGTTTTCAAAACTTACAAGGCTCATCGCTTTACCCAAATCGGCATCGCTTTTAAAAATTTTCATATAAGCTTGAAACTGCTCTTCAATTTCCGCACTTGTCATTATTCATATTCCTCCCAACAAAAATCCTTGTTTCTATTATCCTAAGTAATTATACCTGCTGCATAGCTCAAAAACAAGATTTTGCTATTATGGGGTGACTGACAAAACCATCATGCAATCAATGGCTAATCCAAGATGTCTCGACTAAGCTGTGCTTTGCTCGGCATGAAACCATAGAACAACCAGGAACATCAGTAATGGTTAAAGAAGCGACGGGACTCATATACATCAGCGTTCGGCCAAATTAACTGCGGCCGTTTAACGCGTGTGGAATGGTCCAGAGGAGCTCTTTAACCATTACTGAAAATAACAATATATTAATTATTTGTCATTAGTCAAATATTTGGCACATTCAACAGCGGCATCCCAACCTTCGTCAAAAGCCCAAGATACCATGCCGCCTCCTCTGCGCGCATCGCCGGCAGCAAAAACGCCCGGTTCATTTGTTGCAAATGAACCGTTGCCGGTGGCAATTGTCCCCAGCGGAGTTTTCTTGACACCAAATTTTTCAAAAACCATGGCTTCAGGCCCTACAAAGCCTATGGCCAGCAAAACCATCTGCACCGGCAAAGTTGCTGCAGTACTTTCTATTTCCCTAGCCACAGGCATGCCGCTGTCGGTATACAGCCATTCAACACGGCACAGCTCGACACCGCTGACATTGCCGCTATCATCGCCAAGCAGAGTCTTTACCTTCGTGTTATATTGGAGAGAAACATCATCTTTTACAAGTTGGCAAAAGCCAACCTGGCTGATTCTTGCCATATCACAATCCTGCAATTCTACCTGCAAAACTGATTTCGCACCCTGAGACCAGGCCAGTGCCGCACAGTCCACACCTGTATCACCGCCGCCGATAATCAAAACATCTTTGCCTTCAGCACTGACAAAAGTACCCGGTGCAAGATGATGCTCAAGCAAACTTCTGGTAGTAGAAGCTAAAAAATCCTTTGCATAATATATTCCTGACAATTCATTGCCAGGTAATTTTAAAGCACGTAGCTGCGAACTGCCGGTACAAATTACTACAGCTGCATATTTTTCCCTGATTTCTGCCCAGCTGATATCAAAACCAACAGCTGTATTGAGGCGAAACTCTACTCCGGCTTGCTCTAGCCCTTTTATTTCAGATAGCAAGCTTTCTTTAGGCAATTTGATATAGGGAACACCATAAATCAAAAGGCCACCGGGTCTGTCGTCGCGTTCAAACACCGTTACCTTAAACCCCAACTGGTTTAAAACGGCACTGCAGGCAATGCCTGCGGGGCCAGAACCAATTACAGCAACTTTTACCTCACCATCTGCGTGTGGGAACTTCTCCAAATTCACCTTGTATGAAAACGCCTTGGTAAGAATATAATCCTCCAACTCACGATCTTCTGCCCACAACTTAAAACGTTTTGGCAAATCAAGCCGCAAAAATTCTTCTCTGTTCAAAGGAATAGCAAAAGACATCCTTTTCATCTTCCTTCATAAGTAATATCGGCAAAGCCGGTTATATGAGACTTACCTACATTAAAAATCTCTGAAAATCAGTATGCTGTCATGCCTGCCGGCAGTCCAAAGGCCTTTAGAACAGTATCATCAAAAGCTATTGTTCCAAAATTATTTACCGTAATGTTCCCTTTTGCCTGCATTTGTCCCTTAAAACTACCACTCTGAATCGTAATATTTCTATTAGATGATAAGAAACCCTTGTCTACATTCATATTGCTCAAATAAATATCACCATTACTAACCAACATTACCTTACCTGTAAAACCCCAGCTTGTAATCAGTGCATATCCCCGAACAATAATTCGTACATTTCCCTCAACGCCTAAACCACCCCTATCCAGACTTCCATCGTAAATAACTGTAAAAGGCGCTGCACTGCCGCTCGGTCCAACAATTTTTTGAATTACTTCCATCGCCTCAGTGCTATAAACATACAATACTGCTCCGCTGCCGCCAATAACCTCCGCACTCCACTGATTGGAATCTGTGACATAATATTTAGAATTGGCAGGAATTATATTCGAATACCTATCTAAGTAAAAATAATCATATTCCTTCTTCAGCTGTCCGTAATTTTTAACAAACCAGGCATCAGAAATCCTTGTCAGCAAGGTACTGCCATAGTTAGCATTCTGAAAGTTGGAATTTCCGTTAATCTGCACTCCCGGATTATAGATGTCGTATGCATAAATATCGCCATTCACGCCTCCTCCGTTTGCCAGCGTTACCGTTCCGCCCGCATACATCAGACCGCCGGCGGCAGTTCCGCCACTGCCGCCACCGCCACCACCTCCGCTGCTTTTGTTAAAAATAAAGTCCTCGGTTATAATTTTTTTTACGCCGTTAAAAACGCCTTCCGAATACACAACGTATGTTCTGTCTACCGCTGGGAAATCAGAGGTTGAAGATGTAACAGCTGAACCATCGATTTTATCCTTCAAGGTTAATTTGTAACTGGCGGTATTACTATCACCGGAAAGCTTGACTGCCATTCCAATAATATTTTTAATATTGCCTGCCTCTGTTTGATAAGCTTTTGCATACTTGATTCCTGCTTCGGCCGCATACCAAGCCTTCTGTTCATCCATATCCATGCCGGCATGCTTTACCTCTGAATCCATCAGCGGCATAAAAGCAAGACCTATGATAAGGAGAAACATCATAAATATGATTGCTATCACTGCTGCCGAGCCTTTATTAGAACGCATATCACACCTCCTCTTGTTATTTTCAACCACTATTGAAAATCACAATAACATCGCGTCGAATACTTCCATTGCCGTGGGAGTTCCCTTAAATTTTCCAAAAGTGCATTTTCCATCAATCTGCAGCGCTGACCCTGCACACTCAACGGTACCATAAACTTCCGATGAGCTAATTTTGCAGCTTCCCGCTGAAAGTACCATAGCATTCTCCAAGGTACTATTGGTTATATTGACAGCCGAATCAGAATAAATCAGCACAGCTATTTCCTTTGGTATCCGCAAATTTGTCAAATTAACTGCGGACTTGGAATAGATAATAAGAGCACCGCTTTTTTCCCCTCTTCTAAGTGCAAAATCAGCTTGTCCCCAATAACTTTTGATGGTAACCGTCCCTGATGCATAAATGGCATTCGTCCCGCTTACAGTAAGAACAGTCCCTGCAACACCATCCCATGAGACGCGATAAGCCTGTATGGTTTCGTCATTTCCGAATTCCAACGGATAATACCACAAATCATATCTATCAACATTGTCCTTATATGAAAAATTATATTTTGCAACTCTGCTATATCGTTCTATTACGGCATCAATATCCATTCCATCATACTGATCAACCACTTCTATTTTTCCAGAATTATTCATAAGCCCAGAATTATTCGTAAGCGTCTTAAATTTGCTTGAAGACAAATTTCCGTTATTTTTCACATTGACAAAATTCGTCTTAAACACCAATGTTACATCGTCACTATCGGTTCTTATCATCGCATTAGGAGAAACAAAGGTAAGGTCTCCCCCCATAAGCAAAATCGGCGGTGCGCCAGAGGCGCTATTACCGGCATTGACAGCCGTTGCTTTAAGAATATCGGTAACCAATGCATCTGTTTTTTCATCGCTGAATCCAAATTTATATTTGTAAGGAAGGTTAATTTGATAAAGAGATGCGTCGCTTTGATTGATATATAGAGGAAAATCACTTCCATCACCTTTGAAAACACTGTTATCAACACTTTTCGGAAATTTTAACTCTGGCTGTGCTGTACCATCAATGGTTTTGGTAATTTTAAGTTGCTTCTTGGTGCTGTCCAGCCACTCTATTTTCATGCCAACTGCTTCGTTTACTGCCTTATTTGAATTATAAATAGTCGCAGTATATTCTGCTTTACTTGCTATTTTGGTATTATCATATGTCGGCGAGGCAATCTTATTGCCGCTGCCATCATAAAATACGGCGGCGCTATCGGCATAACGCAAAGTCGTCTTCAAATCATTTACAACAGCTCTGGCCTGTGCATACACTTCCTGCTGGCGGAAACCCGTCATTTCTGACTGTACAGAACTAGAAAACAGAGAAACTAAAGCTGCCATAATTATAACCATAACAAGCATTCCAACCAACATCTCTATCAGCGTAAAACCTGCATTTTTTTTCATAATTTATTCACCGCCAATATTATTTGCTAACAAGAATATAGCTATCAATTACCATTTCCACAGCTTGAGGATCATCCCAGGATACAGTTATCCTGACTGTTTCCAGCTTATGTGTCCCACTTTCATCCTCCTGCACTATTGAACTTGTTGCGGTATATTCGCCAAGTCCTTCTAAAGCAACAGGTCCGTCATCATTTATATCATTAATAATATCCTGCAGGGCGCTCAAAGTCTTGCCATCAGCTTTTTTTAATTTTTCCATGCCTTGGCCAGCTAATTGTACGGCTGCTTGCCTGCGTTCTGCCGATACTCTCGTTTTAGTGCCCTGCGTATACATAAAACCTAACGCAGAAAGCCCTATGGCGACTATCAAGACCGCAATAATGCCATCAACCAAGACAAACCCCGCTCTATCAGTTATTTTTTTGAAGTTGAGGACGTCTTTTCTCATCCGTTCTTCCTCACAATCGAATAATCATTATTTTTAAAAAATGCTAATGCTTAATGAATTTATTATAACATAAAAATATGAGAAAAAAGCGGGCCAATAAACACTGACCCTCTCAACTGACAAGTTATCATTTTCGCAAAGCCCAGTTCTGAAGCTTAGCAGCTACCGCACCTGCGTAACTGCTGATCGAGTCATAGCCGGCAGCATCCTGTGCATATACTCGTAAAATATGGATGTCTTCATAATAAATATCTGAAAAGAAACTATCATCTACAGTCAGAAAATGGGTCTCATCTACATAGTCTCTCTTTTTGACCAGGTACAAAGCACCCGCCATTAGTTTAGCCCTGTATTCAGGCTTATCGCTATTATAAGTCTGATTAATAGAAAACTGCCAATTACCGTCCTGAATCTTGGCCATACCATCTTCCGTCATCGTGACGGTCGGTGTAATATTCATTTTGGACAGTGCCTTATTGACACGTTCTTTTCTTACTTCGGGTTCCGGATGCGTAGAAAACAATCCAAACCCTGGATTACCTTTGGCATCGGACAAATCCTGAAGCTTGCTGACTGTGATCAACATGCTGTAAGGATTAAAACCAGCTTTATTGCTAAGCGCAAAACCTTGTTCATCAGCCTCTCGTTCATCAGAACGGCTGTAGCCAGCCATCAATGCCTGCATGGCGGCGTCAGCTAAAATAAACCCCTGGCCTTTGGTAAGTATCAATGTAAGCAGCGTGAAAGCCAGCTGCTTTTCTACTTGCTTAACCGAATGTCTCTTAACGATATGTCCTACTTCATGGCCTAAAACACCGGCAAGTTCATCATCAGAAGGCATAAAATCCAGCAAGCCTTTAAAAACATAAATAAACCCACCCGGAACAGCCATTGCATTTACTTCATCACTATTTAGAACCTTAAAGGAATATTCCAGATCCTGCCGATCAGAAACGGCTGCGAGCCGCTGACCGATAGCGTCCACACGCGCTTGCATTTCGTCATCCTGTACAAGGCCGTACTTGCCTTCCAGCTGTGCGGCTACATCTTTGCCCATGGAAATTTCCTGATTCTTGCCAATCAAGCCAGCTTCTGCCGAAGGCTGCACGCCCAACATACAGCAAAAAAGCAGTAAAAATATCAATAATATCTTACGCACAGGCATTCACCTCTCATCATGCTTGTCTATCCGTTTTCATATTACATGCGCGGCTTTTAACTTGTTTATTTCATCCAAGGTGTAACCAAGACTGCTCAAAATTTCTTCGCGATGCTCACCTAATCTTGGTGCTCTCAAATCAATTGCTCCCGGCGTTGCGGAAAGTTTAATAGCAGGCTGTAGATACCTTACTTTACCTAGATCCTCATCTCTTACGCCAATCATGCCACTTTCCAAAGTCAGCTCACTATTTAGTGCCTCGTCCAGACTGCAGACCGGAGTAACGCAGAAGTCTCTTTCATTAATTAACGCAAGCCATTCCTGCTGCGTTTTCAGCAAGAAAACTTTGGCTAAGGCTTCTTGCAATTCCTCACCATGAGCAAAATCAAACTGCTTATCTGCCAAATCATCTCTGTCAATTAAACTGCATAATTCGCGCCAAAATTTCGGTTCAATCGTACCTACTGTGAGATATTTGGCATCCTTCGTCTTGTATATATTATAGTAATGGGCAACTCTTCCGAAAGGTTCAGCACCCGTTTCGCGACATCCCCATAAACTGCTGACAGCCGTAGCCTCCATGCTGAGCGCGCTATTATAGAGAGAAATATCAATATATTGACCAATGCCTGATCTTTCCCGGGCCAACAGCGCAAGCAAAATACCGCTAAAGGCATTCATGCTGCCGCCGAGAGCAGAGACCTGAACGGCGCTGACACACGCGCTGCCCAAATCATCGAGGGAAGTAATACCGGCAAGTCCGACGATATTCAAATCATGAGCAGGTTTATGCTTATACTTTCCCGTCTGCCCGAAACCTGTTATCGAGCAATATATAAGTTGCGGATTTTCTTTGCCGATAGTTTCATAGGAAAGGCCAAGCTTTGCCATGAAGCCGGGGCGAAAACCCTCAAGCACAACGTCGGCCGTCAACATTAATTTGCGTAATATCTGCTTGCCATCCTCTGTACGCAAGTCAATCGCCATACCCTTTTTATTACGATTAAGGGCCAAATGCCAATAGCTCATATCTTTTTCTTTTTGAGGAATAAATTGTCTGGTGTTATCACCGGCTATGTCGTCAATTTTAATTACTTCGGCGCCAAAATCGCCAAGCAGCATACCACAGTACTGCCCCGGCAGCCATTTGGAAAGGTCTATAACTTTGATACCTTCTAAAGCTTTCATCTGCTTCCTCCTGCATAACTTCTGTTCTTGAAATAATTATCTTAGTAACGATTCTACACAAATCAGCTTTTTCCCTTTTCAGTTGCAGGAGATTTTTCGGCATGTTATGATAGTTATAATCTGAAAAAGTGAGGTTTTTGATATGTCTGTACAACGTCTGACTTTAGCCGCCCTTCTCATTGCCATCGGTACTCTCAGCGCACATATATTTTATATTCCGGCAGGCGTTTCCAAGTGTTTTCCCGTTCAACACGCAATTAACGTGCTGGCTGCGGTTATTCTTGGTCCAAGCTATGGCGTGGCTATCGCCTTTGTCATTTCGCTCTTCCGCAACCTTTTGGGTTTTGGTTCTTTGCTGGCCTTCCCAGGCAGCATGATAGGTGCTTTTCTTGCCGGCATCATGTATTACCGTTTCGGTAAGCTGAAAGCAGCTATGTTAGGCGAAATTGTCGGTACCGGTCTGATCGGCGGTCTTATCGCCTTCCCAATCGCCTATTATATAATGGGCAAAGCAACCGTTGCCTGGTTCTTTATTCCGCCTTTTTTGATCAGCACAATTGGCGGCAGCATCATTGCAGCGCTCCTGATCAAAAGCGGTGTACTAAGCGGTATCTCTTCGACGCTGCTGCCTTTGAAGAAACATAAAAACAACATGTAAGCGAGGCTGCTATGCTTGATGAAATTTCATCCCAAATACTCTATGCTTTGAGCGGATTCTTGTTCGGTATTTTTTCCTGCCGCTACGGTACCATTTCAACAAACAGAATGAAAGCCGCGTTTGCAGAAAAAGGCTTCACTCCGGCCTTTCTATTGGCAGCAATACCAAGTCTCATCTTCCTTGTAATCGCTGTCTTCCTATTTCCCATCTGGATGTCCACACGCACTGAAATTGGTGCCTTTGTTTATATGGCAACTTTTATTTATTATACTGCACTTAACAGACGCAAAAAATAACGGTACTTTTCAAGTACCGTTATTTTTTTATTGATTTTAGAATTTCTCTATTACACTTTATAGTTGTATAATGAAAACATCAGTTTAAAAGGAGTATAGCTCTATGACTATGTTAGATAATGTTGGTCTTGTTCTGGAAGGCGGTGGCATGCGGGGCATGTTTTCTGCTGGTGTTTTTGAGGCCTTCATGCAGGCAGATATTGAATTTCCCTATGCTACTGCTGTCTCTGCAGGGGCCTGCAATGTTGTCTCCTACCTTTCCAAACAGCCAATGCGCACAAGAAAGATCATCACCGAATATGTAGCTGACCCTCGCTACTGCAGTGTTCGCAATCTGCTGCGTGATGGTTCGCTCTTTAATTTTGACTTCATTCTGAAAGAAATACCGCAAAAGCTGTTGCCCTTCGACTATGATGCTTTTCGTCAATCACCCTGCGAACTCTACGTTGGTGCCACTGACTGCAACACCGGCGAAGTAATCTGGTTCCCCAAGGAAGCCATGGGTGATGACTTTGAACCTCTGCGAGCTTCTTCATCACTGCCATTTTTGGCACCCATAGTGCACTTTCAGGGTTACGACCTGATGGACGGCGGTTTGGCTAACCCCATACCAGTCGAAAAAGCGATAGCTGACGGTTATGAACGCAATGTCATCGTATTGACACGCAATCCCGGCTATTACAGTACGGAAAATTACCCCAGCTGGCTGCTGAAACTTTGGTACAGCAAATATCCGAAGCTGATTGAAATCATCAGAACCCGTTCTGAAAACTACAATCGACAGATGGCCCTGGCGGAGCAATTGGAAAAAGATGGCAAAGCCGTTGTCATCCGACCGCTGGAGCCCCTTACTATAGGAAGACTTGACCGCAAACCGCAGGAACTGTTGAAACTGCACGACCATGGGATAGAATGCGGTTTGGCTTTGATAGAAAATATTCGCCGTCTGGCGCAAAAATAAAGGAGCCCTGATTATGCGTTTTTTGCACACTTCTGATTGGCATTTAGGCCGCATTTTCCACGGCCTGCACATGACCGAGGAACAAACCTCAGTCCTCAGACAGTTAGTTGACCTCGCCGTAAATCGCAAGGTTGATGCCGTTCTGATTGCCGGTGACATTTATGACAGAGCCGTACCGCCAACACAAGCCGTTTCCTTGCTTGATGAGACACTTTCCTGCCTGATTAAGAAACACCAGATACCTGTAATCATGATTGCAGGTAATCACGATAACCCGGAACGCCTGGCCTTCGGCCAGTCACTTTTGGCCGAACAAAACCTTTATATTTTTGGACCTGTCGCTAAAGATGCGGCACCCGTTGTACTTAATGATGAATTCGGGCCGGTCTATTTCGCACCGCTTACCTATGCTGAGCCCTTGGTAGCCGCTGAAGCAGCCGAGACAGAAATAGCTACCCATGAAGAAGCACTCCAGTGGCAGGTCAGCAGCATGCTGGCACAGATTCCGGACAATGCCCGCAAAGTTGCCCTCGCCCACGTTTTTTTAACAGGCGGTATGGAATCTCCGGACAGCGAGCGTCCTCTTTCCGTCGGCGGCGCCAGTACTGTCGGCATTGAAAACTTTGCAGCCTTCAATTATACTGCTCTCGGCCATCTGCACGCCTGCCAGACAGGTGACAATAAAGTCCGTTACAGTGGTTCTCTTTTGAAATATTCCTTCAACGAAGTCAATCAGACCAAAGGCGTTCATATCGTTGATTTGGATGCTGCCGGAACTGTTTCGGTAGAAACGGTAAGTTTTACGCCCACTCACGATTTAGCCTGCCTGCGCGGAACTTTTGAAGATTTGCTGAAGAATCCCCGCCAGGAGCTGGCCCCGCATTTTCTGCAGGTTACGCTCGAAGATGAGCACCCGATTCTCGATGCCAAATATCGTCTGGAACAAGTCTATCCACATATTCTGCACCTTGAATATTCACGCCTGCAAAAATTAAGCAATGACAGCATCCAGCCCTGCAATCACCAAAAACTAGGTGTCAAAGAACTTTTTACCAGCTTTTTTGAACAGGTTAGTGAACGTTCCCTGACAGAAGCCGAAACAACGATACTAAACGCCGCCATCGATGAAGCAGCGCAGACAGAAAGGCGGTCCTAGCGATGAAACCTCTGAAACTTATCATGAATGCCTTTGGCGCTTATGCTGAAGAACAAATTGTCGATTTCTCGCTTCTGGGCGACAAGACTTTCTTTTTGATTCACGGACCTACCGGTGCCGGCAAAACGACCATCCTGGACGCCATTTCCTTTGCGCTTTACGGCACAGCCAGCGGTGACTTGCGCGAGAGCAAGAACCTGCGCAGCGACTATGCCCCTCCTTCCGCCAAAACACAGGTTGACTTTACCTTTCGTTCCGGCAGCAAAAAATATGAGGTAGTACGTTCGCCGGAACAAGAAGTTGCCAAACTGCGCGGCGAAGGCACTCGTAAAATACCGGCCGCCGCTGCCCTCTATGAAATTAGCGGCGATGAAAGAAACATTATCGCTTCCGGCATCAACGATGTAACTAAACAAGTGGAAACTATTCTTGGTTTCAAAGCTGAACAATTTTGTCAGATTGTTCTTTTGCCGCAGGGAGAATTCAGACGTTTCCTGATTGCTGAATCCAAAGACCGCAAAAGCATCCTCGAAACTTTATTCAAAACAGGTATTTACCGCCAGATTGAAGCGTTGCTGGCAGACAAGAGCAAACAAATCGAGCGCGAATATGACGATTTGAAACGAGAACGCGATTATCTACTGGAAACCGCTGCCTGCGAAAATAAGGAAGCTCTGCTGGCTAAAAAAGAGAACTATCTGTCTGAGCAGAAAATTTTAGAAACTGATTTGATCTCTGCCCAAAAAACCTTGGAGCAAGCCAAAGCAGCTCACCAAGCTGCACAGACCTTAGCAGCAGCTTTTGCCGAAGTGGAAATGGCAGCGAAAGCGCATGCAATATTGGCAGGACAGGCAGAAGAGATTAAGAACAAAAGAACTGTTTTAGAAAACGCGGAACGTGCTTCTTTAGTCGAACCTTATCATTTTGCCTGCCAGAAAGCCTATCAAAAACAAACCGAAGCCACTGAACAAAATACTAAGAAACAGGCTTTGCTCACTGAGGCTCAAGGGAAAAACGACTTATTGCAAGAAAGGCTGGGCGCAGTTTTACCGGCTTCAGCCGCGAACGTAGCTGACGCCCTGCAGGAACTGCTGACTACAACCATAACAGATATCCAAAAGGCTAAAAATGCCAATGCTGTTTATGATAAATTAGCCAAAACAGAAGAAGCCATTAAAAAATCCGAAGAGAAACTCCTCGTTTGCGAGCAGGATTTAAAACTAGCTCAAGCAAAAGAAACAAAAGCAAAAGAAGATTTTAAAAAACTGCAGGATTTACAAATAAAGTCCCTGGCGAGTCATCTGGCTATCAATTTACAGGAAGGCATGCCTTGCCCTGTCTGCGGTTCAAATAATCATCCACTGCCGGCAGCCAGCGAAGCCTTAGCAGAAGTAAATATGGAAGCCAGCGAAAAAAAACTTTTTACTGCACAGCAAGCCGTAATTACTGCCAGCGGTACTTACAAAGCAGTCGAAGCGCAGCTTAAGGAACAGCAAGAACAACTATTGGCTTTGCAAGAAGAGTGTAGCTCCTGTTCTTTCAGTACCAAAGAAGAATTACTGAAATTCCTGCAAACACTGGAAAACAAGCAACATACTTTGCAAACCTTGCAAAAAGAGCATAATGAGCTACAGTTACTACTGACCCGTACAGCAGCCGATGCCGCAAGTGCAGGAAAATATTTAGTAGAAGCCGAAACCGCTTTTCAAGAAAGTCGCGAAGAATACAAAAATCGTCTTGGCGACAATGGTTTTACCGATCAGCCCTCCTTCCTGTCCGCGCGGCGTTCGACCGCGGAACAAGCCAGTCTGAAACAGGAAGTTACGAGTTACGAACAGCGGCTTGTCGCCGCCAAAGACAGGTTGACCCGCGCCCAATCAGCAATTGCAGGCAAAGAGTTGCCGAACCTGACTGAATTTGCCGCCGCGGAAAACAATGCAGCCGCAGTGCAGCAAGAACTCAGTAACCGTTTAGCCGTCCTTGCCAAAGATATTAGGCAGGTAACTGAACTTTTGGCTAAACTGGAAAAACTGGAAGAGCGCAGTAAAACGCTGGAAGAAGTTTACAAAAATACCAGCAGCCTGGCGCAATGCGCTCAAGGCACTAACACCAGGCGGCTTACCTTCTCGGGCTTTGTCCTGCAGTCAATCCTTGATGATGTCCTGCAAGCAGCCAATATGCGCTTAACGCATATGAGCCGCGGTCGTTACAATCTTTCCCGTCTGGATGAAGTTACGGACGCCCGCCGCGAAAGCGGACTCAGTATTGAAGTCATGGACAGCTTCACCGGCATCTCCCGCCCGGTCAAAACACTTTCCGGCGGTGAAATATTCCTAGCCTCCCTCTCGCTAGCTCTCGGTCTTTCTGACGTTGTCCAAGCCTATGCCGGCGGTATCAGACTTGACACGATTCTGGTTGATGAAGGTTTTGGCAGCCTCGACCCCGAATCTCTTGATATGGCAATCCGCACACTGACTGATTTGCAAAAAGGCGGCCGCTTGGTCGGAATTATTTCCCACGTTGCCGAATTGAAAGAACGTATCAGCACCAGACTGGAAATAACGCCTGGTCCTCGTGGCAGCAGTGCAAGTTTTAGAATCTGAATCCGAAAGGAGCCCTAAAAATGGATACAAGTGCAATGTTCAATCTTACTTATGGCCTATTCATCGCCGCTGTTGAGCTGGATGGCAGAAAGAATGCCTGCATAATCAACACCGCTATTCAGACAACCTCGGAACCCTGCTGCATGACGGTAACCATGCAAAAATCAAACCTGACAACCGAGATGATTCTCAAAAAATGGAACTTCTCCATTTCCATTATTGCCCAAACCTGCCCTTTGGAAATGATAAAAAATTTCGGATTGCGCAGCGGACGCGAATGCGATAAATTTGCCGGCGTAAAATGCGAAATTGACGAAAGGGGTAACCCTTACTTCATCAAAGATATGCTTGCCTTTATGAGCCTTGACGTATCTTCAGTCATTGATCTTGGCACTCATTATCTTTTCGTCTGCAAAGTAAATGAAGCCGAAAAACTGGAAAGCGGCAAACCCATGACTTACGCTGATTACCGCACATTGAAAGCCGGTGGCTCACTGGAACCAGCCGCTCTTGAAGCCACTAAGAAAACCTATTTCTGTTCCGTCTGCCATTACGTTTACGACGGCGACATCCCTTTTGAAGACCTTCCGGATGACTACATCTGTCCGGTCTGCGGTAAACCAAAGTCGTTCTTTATAACTGAATAAACGCAATAAACATACTATGTTAATGAAATAATTAAAGCTGTATGTTCTACAACCCAAATGTTTAAAATATCATTAAGGCTGCAAAAAAGGAATCTTCCCGT
The DNA here is from genome assembly GCA_051653445.1 of Acidaminococcaceae bacterium. Classification (GTDB taxonomy): domain Bacteria; phylum Bacillota; class Negativicutes; order Acidaminococcales; family Acidaminococcaceae; genus RZYP01. Next base: position 29,146 of record JBOFWD010000063.1, read on the forward strand.
CACCATGCCGGGAAGATTCCTTTTTATTTTGTAAAGCTCTACTGCGAAGCTTTTCTAAAATTACATATAAAGTCTTTCATCCTCATCCCACAAAAAAAAGCACCCGCAATATTTGCGAGTGCTTGCGTGCAGATGGTGCCTCAGGACAGAATCGAACTGTCGACACACGGATTTTCAGTCCGTTGCTCTACCGACTGAGCTACCGAGGCATAATGGCGACCCGGATCGGACTCGAACCGACGACCTCCGCCGTGACAGGGCGGCATTCTA
>JBOFWD010000064.1:0-35474 GCA_051653445.1 Acidaminococcaceae bacterium
TTGTGACAGTAGGGACTGCAGTCAAAGAGGGTCAGGTTCTTGTAATGGTGAAGACCTTTGCAGGCAAAGCACCGGCGGCAAGAGCCAGTATTGATGGAACAGTTGTAGAAGTGTTGGTTGTTCCAGGGTCAGAAATTTCTGCCGGGCAAGTGGTAGTAAAGATTAAGCCTTAAGAGGGCAAAAAGAAAAAAACCGGCGCGCCTTGTTGTGCGTCGGTTTTTAAACATTATGAGGTTATTATGAGAAAAATGCGTTTAGCAGTGTTACTTTCGTTTTGTTTGCTTGCCTTCACGCAGGTTGCTTTCGCGGCGACAGCTATTATTACTGTTGATGAGCTGCGTCCAGGTATGCAGGGCATAGCAAAAACAGTTATCAAAGGCGCAGAGATTGAGACTTTTGATGTAGAGATTCTTGGCGTTACCGGCTCACAGGCAGAAGGCCATAGTATATTGGTCAAGGCTTCCGGTGATTTGATTGAGCGTTCGGGCGGCATTGCGCAGGGAATGAGCGGCAGCCCTGTCTATATTAATGGGCGTTTGGCCGGCGCTGTTGCCTACGGCAAAGCTTTTTCCGATCCGAATTATTGTTTTTTAACACCAATTGAAGAAATGCTGACCATGTTTGAAAAGACAGATGCAAGGCCATCAGTCTTTTTGCCGAAGAATTCGCCTTTAATGGCCAGCGGTTTTACTGCGGAAGGCATGAAGTATCTTAAGGAAAAATTGTCAGAGCTTGACTTAAAGGCGTTAGCTGTTCCAGCGGGGCAGAAAGAAATTGAAAATGTACAGTTGGAGCCCGGCAGCTCAGTCGGCGTGGAGTTGATTCGCGGCGATATTCGGCTGGGCGCTATCGGGACTGTAACCTGGATGGATGACGAAGGAAGGATTCTGGCATTTGGGCATCCATTCCTGCAGCGCGGGAATGCCGATTATTTTATGACTAATGCCTGGATTTTCGCTTCGATACCTAACGTGGAAAGCTCCTATAAAGTAGGTGCTTTAGGCAATACGCTTGGGGCTGTTACACAGGACAGAGCGGCAGGAATTGCCGGCAAAATAAATCAATATCCGCGCATCATACCTATGTTTGTTTCGGTTACAGATACTGACAGAGGTATTAATAAGAGCGCAACAGTACAAATGGTTACTGATGAAGCGCTTGTACCCTTAATGCTTGATGCGGTTGCCTTTAATACGTTCAGTGCTACTACTGATCGTAATGGCGGCGGAACAGCAAGGGTGAATTTTCGTATTTCGGCTCGCGGCGAAAATAGCGGGGAAATTAATATAGTACGTGAGAATATGTTTTATAATCCAGGTAATCTGGCAAAGGCAATCAACGGCGAACTGGTCTATATCGGTGACCTGCTGATGAACAACAAATTTGAAAAGGTTACGATTTTTGATATCAATGTCAATATCGAAGCAAGTTCACGGTGTGATGTTGCTGAGATTACCCGTGTAAATGCACTGAATGGACAGGTAAAGCCAGGCGAAAATGTTACTGTGGAAGTAGAATTTCAGCCGTATAGAAACAAGAAATTTACCAGAACCTTTGAATTCAAAGTGCCGGCTAGCCGTGAACCGGGACCGCTGCCGTTGATTGTCCGCGGCGGAGGGGCTTCGGCCTGGTTAGCGACTGTTCTGCAAAAGCAGCAGTCAGCGGATGCTGCGCCTAAAGCAGATGATAAAAAGGCTTTGAGTGATTACCTGCAGGATTTTAAGGATTATGATAAAAACAATGAGCTTATCATCGATGTAATGCCCGGAATGCCGGAAATGCAGCAAACAAAGGGCAGCGAAAAGATAGCTGAAGAACAATTGACGATGAATGTCAGTTCTTTGTTCAAAGGCAGTAAGGCCAAACAAAAATATTCTGTTGATTTTATTGTCGACGGTGAGACCGAGATTGTTGTTCAAGTTGTCCGCTAGTCTTGAAAGAAGCAAAGATCTGCGAGATTCTTCTGTGGAGCACAGATTTTTCACAAAGAATTGCAGGGGAATTGTTTTTTCTCTTGAATAATATCTCGTAGTGGTTATTTTTGTATTTAGAAGTTGAAATATGGAGGATATTAACGTGTTAGCAGCTTTAAGCGAACGTTCAGGCAGGTTAATATTGCGTTCTTGTGCCAGTACTGGACGCATCGTGATTTTATTTTTTGCTGCCTGCAGCCGGCTGCGTCATGCTGATTTGCGCGAAACAGTAAGGCAGATGGCGAGATTAGGTGCTGACTCTCTGCCGATAGTTATGATGACGATTATGTTTACCGGCATGGTATTGGCCGTGCAGACCTCGAAGGAGTTTGTGCGTTTCGGAGCGGCATCTTCTGTTGGCGGTGTTGTAGCTATTGCGATGGGCCGTGAGTTGGCGCCTGTTTTGACAGGAGTAGTTGTGGCAGGACGTGTAGGGGCTGCTATTGCTGCAGAAATAGGCACGATGAAGGTCACGGAGCAAATAGATGCTTTGCGTGTTATGGCGACAAATCCGATAACATATCTCGTCGTACCGCGTTTCTTGGCTGCTGTTTTGATGCTGCCGCTGCTGGTGGTATTTGCTAATGCCATAGGCAGCATAGGTGGCTGGATAGTAGCGACCAATTATGCCGGCATCAGCAGCTTCACCTACACAAATTCCATTAAGGTTTTTATGGAACCTTTTGATTTGCTGAGTGGCATGATTAAAGCATCGGTCTTTGGTGCTATTATTGCAATTGTGGGCTGCCATAAGGGTCTGCATACACGGCAGGGTGCCGAAGGTGTAGGCATATCAACAACGGACGCCGTTGTGCTGTCAATTATTTTGATTTTTATCAGCAACTATTTTCTTTCCATCATTCTTTTCGTCAGCGGAGGTAAGTAAGTGCCTGACATTGTTATAGAATTTAAGCAAGTTAATATGGCTTTTGGTAAAAAAGAGATTTTGAAGAATGTTTCCTTCACGGTAGAGAAAGGCGAGACACTTGCTGTCATAGGGCCAAGCGGCAGCGGGAAAAGTACGATATTGCGTCTGCTTATAGGATTGCTGGAACCAACCAGCGGTACGATAATGATTAACGGGCAGGATGTTAGTCTGTTTGATGAAGACCAATGGAATTCTCTGCGCCGTAAGATGGGAATGGTTTTTCAGTACTCAGCCCTTTTTGATTTTTTGACAGTTGGCGAAAATATTGCTTTTGGTTTACGCCAGCATACAGAAATGACTGAGGAGGAAATCCAGAAGATTGTTGCGGAAAGGCTGGAACAGGTTGGACTTCCTGGCACGCAGTCTGCCTATCCGGCCGAGCTTTCAGGCGGCATGAAGAAAAGAGTCAGTCTGGCGAGGGCAACAGCATTGCAACCGGAAATAGTACTTTATGATGAGCCGACAGCAGGACTTGATCCGATCATGTCGGAAAATATAAATGATTTGATAGTAAACACGAGGGAGGTCATGGGTGTAACCTCTATTCTGGTAACGCATGACATGCATTCAGTTTTCCAGGTTGCCGATAGGATAGCGCTTCTATATGAAGCGCAGATTGCGGCCATAGGTACTGTTGACGAAATGAAGAATAATCCGCATCCTATTTTGCAAAAATTTATTAATGGGCAGAAGATGCTGCATGATATTGAAGGGGGAACACCGAAGAATGAAAGGAACCAGTGAAGTTAAAGTAGGTGCAGTAGCGCTGGGCGCTTTGGCTATTTTCATGGCTATTATCTCCTTCTTAGGAACGTTTTCTTTTGCGGGCGGTGGTTATAGAATGTCTGTAATTTACGACCAGGTCGGCGGTTTGAAAGAAGGCCATGTTGTTCGCTATGCCGGTGTGGATATCGGCACTGTAAGAGCAGTCAAGGTCGAGGGCAATAAAGTACAAGCTGTTTTAAAAATCAAAGAAGGTATCAAGGTGCCGCGCGGTTCCAGTTTTTCTATAGGCTCTGATGGTATGTTAGGAGAAAAATTTGTGGCTATTTTGCCGCCTGCCAGTATGGATGGCAGGTTCATTGAAGCCGGCGAAGAAGTCCAGGGTTCCCAGGGCGCAGGACTGGAGGAGTTTATGGCTTCGTCAGCGAAGGTTCTTGAAAAAGTAGAAGGCATTGCCGATGCCATGAATAATGTACTGGGCGATAAAGAAGTCCAGAAATCGATGCGTGATGGTTTCTTGAATGCACGCGACATCAGTGCCAACCTTAATACTTTCAGCAGAGTTATGGCGGAAGTAGCAGTTGATAATCAGCAAGATATGACGGTGATGATTTCACAGCTTAGCCAGATGGCAGAACGTATGAACAAAGTAGCATCGCATTTGGACAGCATAGTGGTAGGCGCCGATAATAATGGGCAGACAGGTCGGGATATGGCCGCCATGGCTCAGAACCTTGCAACGGCAAGTGCACGTGTCGAAAAGATGACAGGTGTACTCGAGAAAGTTGTCACAGACCCGAAAACAGAAAAAGATCTGCGCGTTACTTTGCAAAATGCCAGAGAAACAAGTGAAAAAGCTAACAGAATGTTGGGTACGCTGGAAACAGCAGAGTTTAAGGCAGAAACTCTTTATAATGACAAAAACAGCGATTGGCTGAACAATATGGGCGTAACCTTGCGCCCGCAGGATGACAGATTTATTTATCTTGGTGCTCATGATATGGGTGGCAAAAATAAGCTGAATCTTCAATTTGGTCAGGATATGGCAGATTTCTCTCTTCGCTTGGGTGCGATGCAGGGTAAAATAGGTGTAGGCCTTGACTACAAAGTAAATAATTCTTTTAAGCTTTTTACTGATGTCTATGATTTTGATGAAACGAAGGTGAAAATTGGCGGTGAATATATGTTCAGCCCGAAATTGTCTCTGGTTGGTGAAAGCCTTGATGTGACTGGCCGCGGCTCAGAAAATGCCTATGTAGGTGTCCGCACGTATTTCTAATTTAGAGTTGAAAAATGATGCTGGTTGTCTTGCGGTGTCATGTCGAGCGTAGTCGAGATATCTTGGTTCTGTAAGTATCCTCAATGGGCAAAGAGCTCCTCTGGCCCCTTCCACACGCGACAATTCGCCAGCGAAGCAGGCGGTCGCTGATGTATAGCAGGCCCGTCGCTTCTTCACCCATTGATTGACGTCCCAGATGTATTGCTTTCAGATTGATTTTCGGTGGGTAGTTGACTTTCGGGTAAGAAATTTATATAATTTACTAGTATTGACTAAGCAGTCAATTCTAAAACAGGAGGAAGAGAGATGCTTAAATTTAAGAAAAGCAGACAAGTACTCGCAACAGTAATAGTGTTTGGTTTGATGTCAGCGCAGACAGCGTTCGCCGCGGCAGTGGAAATCAATCTGGACAAAGCTATAGAAATGGCGCTGAAAACCAATCCTACGGTCAAAATTTCCGAAGCGGAGAATTCGGCAGCCAAAGCACAGAAGGATGAAGCCAAGGCTTCCCGTTGGCTGAGTATCGATTATACACATAGCAGCGCGCGCAAGGGTTCTGATGAGGGCGCAACTGTTAACAAGCATACAAATGGTTTTAGTGCCTCGATTCCGCTTTATACGGGTGGCAAGTTAAGCGGCACAATCGAGAAGGCTGTTCAGAATTACAAAGCGAGCGAATACGGTGTTGACGAATCTTACCAGGCCGTCAAGCTTTCTGCTACTAATGGTTATTACAGCGTTTTGGAAGCAATTGACACGGTTAATTTGAGCAAGGAATCGGTAGATAGGCTTGCGGCGCATTTAAAAAACGTGCAGGCACAGTATGATGTCGGTGTTGTAGCCAGAGTCGATGTGCTGCGCAGCCAGGTTGAGCTTGCCGATGCGGAGCAAACATTGATCAAAGCGCAGAATGCTTATGCTCTTGCTGTTGCCAATCTGAACAATATTATCGGTTTGCCGCATGGAACGGAATTAACAGTAACAGAAAGCCTTAAATACAATAAATATGACAATCCTATGGAGAACTGCATAACTTTCGCCTTGGCAAATCGTCCGGAACTTTTTCAGGCTGAGGCAGGCATCGAAGCGGCCAAGGCTTCTGTAAAAGTTGCAAGATCTGGTTACATGCCGCAGGTCGCAGCCAGTGCATCCAATGATTGGAGCTCTGCCGACTGGCCGGGTGATGACGGTGAAAATTGGGGCGTTGGCGTAAGTTTAAGCATGAATGTTTTCGATTCCGGTGTAACAGCAGCTAAGGTAAGAGCCGCGGAATCAAATCTATACAAAGCTGAAGAAACTTATCGTCAAACAAAGGATGCTGTCCAGCTCGATGTTCGCAATAGTTATTTGAGCCTGCGTGAAGCAGAAAAACGTATTGCTACCTCGAAGGTTGCTGTTGAATCAGCACAGGAGGACTACAGAATTTCACAATTAAGGTATCAGTCGGGTGTGGGTACCAATATTGATGTTATGGATTCGCAGGTCGCTCTTACGCAAGCCCAGAACAACTATGTACAGGCGCTGTATGATTACAACACTTCCAGTGCTTCGCTTGCGAAGGCTATGGGTGTGCCGGTCCGTCAGAATTAATGGTTAATTTTATAACTGCTATGGTTCGTCCATAGCAGTTTTTTTTGTGAATTTTTTGTGTGTATTTGTGAAATTGCAGGGAAGAAGCTTTGCAATGTCGAATAAATATCCGATTAGTTTTGTTTAAAGAATGATAATAAATCATGGGGGCAAAATTCATGTCGAAAGCAAAGGCTGTTTTTCTGATTCTGGCAGCACTGTTGATAGGGTATTTCATGGTTTTGCGCCTTTTTATGCCTGGGTTTCTACAGCAGATGCTGCCCTTCGTGGAAACAACGGCGGCAGAATATGTTAATGGAAAAATAAATATCGGGTCTTTGCGGGTATCCGATTCCCTGAAAATAACAGCTGATGATGTTGCTGTTTTCGACACAAAGGGCGAGCTATTAGCTTCCTCGCCCTCTGTCAATGTGAGCGTCAATGTGTGGAAGGGTATCTTGCAGGCTGACCCCATCAAGGCTGTTGACATGATAACTGTCAATCGGCCTGTTTTCCATTTGCAAATGGATGAAAAAGAACATTGGAATGTCAAAGACGTTATTAAGCAAAGAGGACCGGAAAAGAGCAGGTTTGCCGGTATGGTCAGAATTGTTGACGGGAAAAGTGAAGTTGCCACACCTTTTGGCAAATGGAGTTTTGGTGTCGATGGCAGCATCGATGCCGCGGCCGATCCTAATTATGAGTTGAATATCGCGCTTGCTTATGGTGGTGAAACCTGGAAGATAACCGGTCTTGTCAATACTAAAGCCAAGGGAAGTTTGCTTCTGCAAACGGAACAATTCGCGCTTGAACCTTTCGATGTATTGGCAAAACGTTACCTCAACATAGAAGGACTGAAAGGTTCAGTGAAGGATCTGCATCTGCGCTGGTCAGGCGATGGCAGGGACATTGCTCTCGAAGGAACAGGATTCTTGGCGAATGTTGCTGCTTCTGCGGTTTATCAGGAAGAAAAAATACTGCTAACCTTGAACGGCAAGGTGGCCTTTCAGCAGAAGGTGGTAGAAGCAGTTGATCTTGATTTTACAGTCAACGGTGAAAAAGGAAGGCTTAACGGCAAGCTTGATTTAAGCAATTTTGATGAACCGCTGGCGGAAGAACTATCTTTGGAATTGAACGCTTTTGATTTGCAGAAGGCTTGGACATCTTCACCGGTTGGCGGCAAAATAGCTGGCTCAGTGGTATTGAATGGTACGCAGTCAGCTTTCGATGCACAGGGCGTTTTTAATGCCGATAAAATTGTTTATGATGGGCAGATTTTTTCGAAGGTGCGGTTACCGCTTGCAGCAAAGAACAGCAGGATAGTTATACCGGGAGCCAAAGCTGAATATGGTGGCGGCGGTATTTTCATGTTTGGTGAATATGAATTGAATGAGGGAGATTTTTCTGCGGCCCTGGAATTTGATAATGCGAATATTGCAGGATTAGCCGGCTTTGCTGGTGAAAGTGCTCTTCTTTCCGGAGATGTAGCTCTTACTGGAAAAATGAAAGGAGAACAAGGCAGAATCAATGCTGTTGCCAAGATGGCTGTTTTGAACTGGCGCAACAATATTTTCCGAGATTTTCGTCTGGATATTGATTATGATAAGAAGAATATAATTATCAATAACCTTTCCAGCTATTGTAACGACGACGGTTCTCTTGTCGCACAAGGAAGTATTACAGGCGGTAATATCGCAGCCGAGGCGCGTATCGCCAACTTACCGCTGCAGCCATTGCTTGCAGTGGCTGGGCAGGAAGGGTCTGGCAAGCTGACGGGTTCTTTTGTCCTCAGCGGTTCTGCCGCTTCGCCGCAGGTCAGCGGTACGGCCAGATTGACTGACAGCGAAATTATGAAACAAAAAATTACCGATGCTCAAGGATCTTTTTCCTGGTTGAATAAGCGTTTACAAATCGATAGGCTGCATATAAGTATGCCGGCAGGAGAACATACGATAAATGGCTGGGTCGACCTTGGCGGCGAGGAACCGGTCGTAAATCTGAGCGTTTTAACTAAGGGCATCAGAGTAGAGCCCCTGATGGCGGTAATCGCACCGGATGTTGCACTCACCGGCAACCTAAACAATGAAGTTACGGTGCAAGGCGCTATATCCAATCCCGCAGTTATTGGCAAAATGAATTTTTATGAGGGTAGTTTCAATAAATATCTGCTGGATGATGCTATTGGTGAATATAGTGTGACGGATGGCATTCTGCATCTGAAGGATTTCGTCATTCACGCTTTGCAGACAGAAATAAATCTTGACGGCACAGTGGATAAGAACAAGAATCTTGATTTTGTGATGAATGCCAGCAAGCTGGATTTGAAGAAGCTTGCTATACCGGACAAGGTAAAAGTTTCCGGCTTGGTTGATTTAAACGGTAAATTGCAAGGTACTTTAGACACACCTTTCTTTACAGGCGGCCTCAATTCACGCAGTATCGTTATCAACGGACAGGAGTTCACTGATATTACGGGCAGCTTGGAAAGTACTGCCGGTAAGGTTAACAAGCTCAAAGGAAGTGCACGCCAGGGCGGCGGTTTATACGGCATAGACATGTTGATTGATTTCACGAAGGTTCTTCTGCAGGGAAGCATCGAAGTGAAGGGCGGCAATATGCAATCACTGCTGGCTTTGGCAGGGCAGGACTATGATATTGCGGGCGAACTTGATGGCAGTATTATAGTCAATAAAGGCGGAAAGGGAACCGGTACCAGTATAAGTGGACAGATACGCAACTGCAGCATTCGCGGTATCCGTTATCCCTCGGCCGTTTTTGACGTTTTCATTCACAAAGATGTGCTTAATATCCTTAAAGCACGTATAGACGAAGAACTGGGCGGTTTTTTCGCCGCACAGGGTACGGTGGATTTCCGAAGCGGCAAGCTGGCACTCGATGCTTTCTGCAGTGAAGCTGATGCTTCTGTACTTAATGCTTTCATCAAAGCGCCTGTTGATTTTGGCGGTAAAATGAGTCTCGCGGCCCAGGTAAGCGGCACTATCGATAACCCCACGGCCAACGCTTCCGTGACAATCAGTCAGGGACAAATAGCTGATACGCCGTTTGATAATCTTTACGGCATGTTCACCTTGAGAGATGACCTTTATAACATTGAACAGCTTTATATTCAGAAAGATATCTACAAAGCTAGTGCGTATGGCGTGCTGCCACATGATTTGTTCAGGGCAAAAGAAGACAGGAAAAATTCCGATGCGCAGATGGCAATCAAGGTTAAACTTGATAATGCTGATCTTGCTATTTTACCGATGCTCAGCGATAAAGTGGAAAGCGGCAGCGGCGAGACCAATGGAGCACTTGTTCTGACCGGTACTTTGGAGGAACCGCTTGTTGACGGTACCTTTGATATTACTAACGGCACAATCAAATTGAAACAAATGTCAACATTAATCGAAAATCTGAAGATGGCTGTGAAATTTGAAGGACGGATGCTGCGTTTGCAAGAAATGTCGGCTAAAATCGGCCCGAGGGGCAGGTTGAATGCCGAAGGCACGTTTGGTTTGCCTAATGGTGAAAGCGCTCCTTATCAATTGAATGTAAAAGCAGACAATGTTGAAATAGCTTCAAATATTTTCAGCGGCATAATAAACGGTAAGGCAGCGGTGACCCAAAAGCGCAGCAGGCCACATATTGAAAGTGAAATCCGTCTGGATAAGGTTCTTGTCAATATGCCGACTCTTCCGGAGCTGAAGTCAGGATCATCTAACATAGGATTAGACATCAAAATAGAGCTCGGCCCGGAGATTCATCTGTACAACAAATACCTTTATGATTTATGGCTGGCCGGAGGTTTGCATATTATGGGCAGTACGAGGTATACTAATGTCGATGGATCGCTGACGGCAACCAAAGGGACTGTCAGTTATTTAAGGACTCCTTTCAAGATAAGAAGAGCCACGGCGGGCTTTCCTATACCGGGTTCACTTATACCTACTATCAACCTGGATTCTGCCGCAAAATTCGGACGATATAACGTGAATATGCAGATTGATGGACCGCTTGACCAGATGGAGCTGAAGCTGTCTTCCGACCCGCCTCTGAGCCAACAGGAACTATTCAGGATGCTGACCTTGAAAAGTTACAGCAATGGTAACAGTGCAAGCGGTAATGGTCTGGAAAGCCATGATTTGCAGGCACTCCTTGACGTAGGCATTGAGATGACCTTCCTGAGAGACGTGGAGACCATTTTCAAAGAAGAACTTAATCTTGACCAGTTCCGTGTTTACAGCGGCAATACAGCAACCGGAATAGGTTTTGAAATTAACGCCAAAAATGCACGCGAATTTACGCAGGAAGAAAAAGAGCAATATAACGTATTGGCGAGCAAGTATATCGCGGATAACATCTTGGTTGGCTACGCCACAAGCCTGGATGGTCAGTATCATAATGTGTTTGCTCAGTATGAGGTTAATAAAAATATAACTTTTAATTTATCGGTTAATGAAGAACAGAAGAAATGGTATGGTTTGGAATATCACCTTTCGTTCTGAGAAGGAGTGCCCGAGTGTTAAACAGCTATCTGGAAGAATTGAAAAAAATAAAATTGCTGTCACGGGAAGAAGAACTGAAACTGTGGGAAGCGAGTGCTTCAGGCAGTGAAGAGGCCCATCACCGATTGATTAGTTCCTACCAGCCGCTTGTTTTCAAAGCAGCAATGAGTTTTCGTCTGCCCGAAGGCCAGATAAGGGAATTGATTCAGGAGGGCACCGTTGGTTTGTTGGAAGCAGCTGACCGCTACGATTATCAAAAAGGTGTGGCATTCAGTCTCTTTGCGGTACACCGTATCAAAGGAAGAATGTTGGATTATTTGGGACGTGAATACGACAAAAAAACCTTGTCGCTTGACAGTGAGACCAACGAAGGCAGCGGCATATCTTGGGCAGAGTCCCTGGTTTCCAGCGCATTATCGCCTGCTGAGAATGTTGAGAGAAAATTTCTCTCCGGCAAAGTACTTGAAGCCATGGATAGACTTTCTGTGAATGAACAAAAAGTTTTGGCTGGAATTTATCTGGACGATAAATCGGCCAGTGATTTGGCAGCGGATATTAATGTTTCGCCAAGCCACATTTACCGCCTGCAAAAGAAAGCGGTCAGACGTGTGCGTGGTATGCTTTCGCGGTTGATGGCAGAAATAAAACAAAGCTAATTTAAGAAAAACAGTGCTTTTGACCAGCTATTTTAACTAAAACCCGTAAAAATGAGGAAAAATGCGCTAAAAACTACTGATTTTCACATATTAATATTTGAAATGCTTGGTGATTATATAATAGTATGATTGAGATTAAGGGAAAGGAGTACGCGTAATGCCTGGCAATATAAAGAATGTGTGCGATCATCTTAAAAACGTGCGTAACAGCTTGAAAAATGCTGAGGATAGCTTCCGCAGCAATAATGATATGCGCGGCGAATTGGATCTGATGCTTGCAGAAGCGGAAATGCAGCACTTGCGTGAGAAACGTGGGAGTACACTTGCCTGGAATCGTCAAAGACTTGCTTTTATGTTAGCCTTTTTGCTGGTTTTAACAGGAGCGGGCGGCTGGTTTTGGGCGACAAATTCATTGCCGCAAAAAAATAAGGATATTGGTATCGCACAAAAAAATATTTTGTCGGAAGAAAAGAAAATTCCCGGGCCAGCTGCTATCATAGAAAGCGTGCCGGAAACTATAAAAACACAGACGATGCTAGAGGCTAAATCACAAGTTTTATCAGAAAAAAACCAACAAGTTGCTAAAGCGGTTTTTCAGGTTCCTGAAACTGAAGTAAGGAACCTCGTAAGGACGGCACGTAAGACCTTGAATGATTCTAATTAACAGGGGGCTCATTATGAGAAAGAAAAAAATGTGGCGACCAATTGCCATGGGAATGGCAGCAACTTTGTTTGTTGCTTTGCCGGTATATGCAGAAGAAACCAATCAGGATTCCGTTAATACAAAAGAACAGATAACAGATACACTGCTGCCGACTGATCCTGCCGCATCTAAAAATGGTAATGCGGACAACATCAAAATTGCTTCGGAGGAAGAAGTAAATTTCTACGTGGGGCAGACTGTAACCAAGATTACCATTGAGGGTGACAAACAAGGCAATCAAGCTGCAATAATGGACGCCCTGAAAGTAAAGCCCGGCATGGAATTTACCAAGGATGGCATTTCTGCAGATTTGCAAACAATCTATCAGCTTGGCTGGTTCTATGATATTGTGCCGGAATATAAGCAAGTGCCGGAAGGTGTACAGGTTACCTATCATGTAATGGAAAACCCTGTTTATAAAACGCTTGTAGTTGAAGGCAATACTAAAGTAAGTACTGACAAAATAAAAAATATTATTGACCTGCCCAAGGACAAACTGATTAATCTTAGAGACGTTAATGAAAAAGTGCGTAAAGTAGAAGCTGAATATTCCAAGGAGGGCTATATTTTGGCCCGTGTCACGGATGTGCGGGTTCTGCCCAGCGGCGAATTATTCGTTCAGGTTAATGAAGGTATTGTTGAGGAGTTCAAAATTAAGGGCAATATCAAGACCAAAGATTACGTCATTACCCGGGAAATGAAATTAAAAAAAGGACAACCTTTCAACAGTAAGGACGCACGCCGTAGCATGCAGCGCATCTACAATCTTGGCTATTTTGAAGATGTCAATATAAAGTTGAATCCAGGCAAGGCACCTAATGCAGTCGATGTCGAAATCAGTGTTGTCGAAATGAATACGGGCACTTTTGGTATCGGTGCCGGCTATAGTGATGCCGACGGTTTTATGGGTATGGTTTCCATTGGCGATAAGAACTTCCGCGGAACCGGCGATAAAGTCAACGTTCGTTGGGAATTCGGCGGCAGCGATAATAATAAGAACTATGAATTCAGCTATACCAAGCCATGGCTTGATAAAAAAGAAACGAGCGTCGGCTTGTCGATTTATGACATGACCAATGAATATGCGGATTACGATCATGACGGTGATGAAATAGCGCGCTATGATAAACAACGCCGCGGGCAGGAATTGACCTTCAGCCGCAGGACTAATAATGAATACGTTGTAAACTATTTGACCTTAAAAAATCGTGAAGACGTTTATAAAGGTGTTGCGGATGGATACGAAAAATCCGAGCAATATTTTGAAGTTCCTGGCAACTTAGCGTTACAAGAAGCCCGCCGCAAGGAGAACTTCGGTGCTACACGTAGCATAGGTTTTACACGTGCTTTTGATTCGCGCGACAATGTCAATGATCCGCATGAAGGCAAGCGCAATTCTTACTCCATAGAGTGGGCCGGACTGGGCGGCGATTTTGATTTTACCAAGTATTCCGCCGATTGGCGCTATTATTACCGCATGGGTGCCAGCGAAGATGTGCTTGCTTTAATGGTTGGCGCTGGTTATGCTGACGGGACGATGCCTCTGAGCCAAAGGTTCGCGGTCGGCGGCTCCGACAGTTTGCGCGGCTATAAGGATGATCAATTCAAAGGAAACAGCATGTTGCGAGGAACTATTGAATACAGAGTTCCGTTAATGAAAAAGGTACAAGGGGTGCTCTTCACCGATACCGGTTATGCCTGGGAAAAAAATACCCAGAAAAATTTTGATCTTGGCCTGATGAAATACAGCTATGGCGTTGGTTTACGCGTTAATTCCCCTTTGGGCCCATTGCGTCTTGATTATGGCATAGGCGAGGACGGCGGCCGATTCCACTTCAGCTTTGGCGGTCAATTTTAGACTAACCTGAAGAAAGCGGAAGAGGGTGTAAAATATTGCAATTAGGTAAAAGCAGAATGGCCAGCTTCATTGGGCTTTGTTTTTGTCTGTTGCTAGTGCCTCAGAACGCCGCGGCTGCAACCATTGAAAATGTCAAGGTAAGTATTATTGATAGCAGCGGCAGGACAGGAAAGGCATTGACGGAGCGCATGACCTCCAGTATGCAGGCTGTTGCCGAACAGCTTTTTCTGGATAAGGATACCGCACAGATTGAACCGGTCAAAAGCGATTATGCCAGGCTGCTCGGCGAAGTCGGAGAACGAGCGCTTACTGGTTATAAAGTTGAAGAAACAACTGTCAAGCTTGGGTCTTCTTCAGAAATAGTTTTAAAGTTATCACCTTGGCTGGATGTAGTAAACGATGTTGAGGTCGACTTGCAATTTTCGGGTGTAGATCCTGCTATGTCTGGAGTTTTATTGTCCAGACTTCCGGAGCTTAAGACAATGATTGTCAGGACGCTCAAAGGTGCTTCGGTAGATGCTGTCGATTGGGCTGGCGGCGTGTTGCGGCAGAAAGTCAGACAAGACATTGAGACGATGATCCCGGAGTTCAAAGCTTCTGTTGATCTTAGCCAAATTGGCAAAAAGGTTGTGGCGCAGGTTATTATTTATCCGATTGGACAAAAAGTGCATGACGTGAAATTTGAACTTATGTCCGAAACAGTGCCAAACATTCTTTTTATGAAGACAAAGGAGCGCCTGCACGAAGAAGCGGACGAACTAAGGGGCTTGCCGGTTGATTTTATCAAAAAAAACAGAACAGAGCTCGAAAGGCGACTTTTAAACTCTGCTAACGAAGAAAAAATAGTCAGCCTGTATTCTTTGAAGCCCACAGTAACAATAACTCCGGGTGCTGAAACCCTAGTAGAAATAAGAATGGAAGCAGATAAATACAAGATATGGATCGAGGGTTATGCTGACAGCGGTCGTGATGACAATAATATTTCCGGCAGGGCGCATTTAGGCAAGTACATTTCTGATAATGATGAAATTTTTGCGGAAATTTCCGTCGAGCTGGAAAACATGGAATGGGATATTGCTCCGGGAGTGTCACATCGCATGGGCAAAACTAGCATTGCCTATGTAAGACGTATCAGCGATCACGAAAATAATTATCGCCTGGAATATGATGTGTCGCCAAAATGGCGGCTCAGAGCAGAACATTTCTCTGGTACAAACATCAATGAGTTTGGCGCGCGTTTCCGCATTCACGAATTTCTGAGCGTGGAATATGTGTATTCAAACGACAAGCCCTACTTGAGTTTAATTGGTAACTTGTAGGAATAACGTTAAGTGCAAGCGAAAATATTTTTTGCGTGTGACGAAAAAGGCAAGGATTAAAGAAGTGACCGGATTCATATACATCAGCGTTCGGCCGAATTTATTGCGGCCGTTTAACGCGTGTGGAATGGTCCAGAGGAACTCTTTAACCATTGCCCTATATATAGACAAAATTGCTTGTGCTTGCTTGACAATATCACTTGTAAGTTAGACGTTAATTGGTAACTTGTAGGAATAGTTGAAAGATTGTGCCAGTGCTGATATAATTGTTAGGTGTACCAAAAAATCCATTAGAAGAGAGTAGGGATAATCATGATGAGAAAATTAGCCGATAAAAAAACTGTTAAGCTTATTTCTTTGACAGTAGCGGCCGTTTTTGTTTTAAGCGTGTTCGGTATGGCCTTTACGCAGAGCGGTTTCAGTGGAGTTGCTTCTGCAGCTGCAGCAGATTCTGCAGTCGGTGTTGTCAATTATCAGATGTTGGTAGCACAGAGCCCAGACATGGCTGGTTATAGAACAGCTATGCAGCAAGAAGAGCAAAATGCCAAAACTGAATTTGATAATAACAGCGCAAACATGAGTAATGAAGAAAAACAAAAATATGCAATGCAGCTTAAAGAACGTTTAGGCGAAAAGCAAAAAGAACTTTTGGAACCAATTTATAAGAAGATTGATACTGCTATCGAAAAAATTGCCAAGAAAAAAGGTTTATCGATAATTGTTGACAAAGGCTTTGTTGTTTACGGTGGTGTAGATATCACCGGCGAAGTTGGATCTTCCTTGAACGGTAAATAATTAAACGGGTATTACCGGGCCGGTTAGCTGGCCCGGCTTTCTGTCGTCTAAGAGGAGGGGTATCATGCGTTGGCTTGCTTACACAATATTGGTAGTTAGTCTGCTGGTATCAGCCTGTGGTTTTTTGCCGGGGAATCCCGCTGATCAGCTAGCCGTGATTGACTGGCAGAAGGCCGTTAGTGTTCATCCTCGCTATGAAGCATTGCAGAAAGCAAAAGCCGAGCTCGAAGAAGTAGTCAAGTTCCGCAGCGAACAGGCAGAGCAGGGCAAGCGGCAGATAATACTCCTGAATAAACTGGTTGAAATCAAGCAAAGCGGCAAACAAAGCTATCTTGCTGCTGACTATGCAACAAGGCTGGCTGAAAGAGAAGCGCAGGAACGTGCAAAACTTGCGTTTGCAGCAAAAGGCGCTCGTCAGGCAGCTGACGAAATCGTAGCAGCTGAGCATTCGAAGGTTCTTGAAGCTTATCAATTGCCTATTCTGAATTTGCGGTTGAAGCTGGAGAATGTGAAGCTGACAACGGAACAGAGAGCTGCCTTAAAGCAGGAATTGGAAGCCACAGTAAACAGGCAGTACAACGAACTGGAAATGATTGAGAAAAGGCGGCAGGCGATAATCAGCGAAAAGCTTGCGGCTCAGAAAAGCGCAAGTCTCGAAAATCTGCGCTCTTATGCCTCTGATCTGAAAACAGTGATGTCCGGAGAACAGCTGACGACAGTGAAAGCTGACGAGGAAAAGCTTGGGCAGGGACCGAAAGAATTGGCCAAATTGATGGCTTCGCTTGATAAACAGGTAGAAATAAAACAAAAGAATTACGAGCGATTGCGTAAAGAAATTGATGCTGATGTGCAAAGTGCTTTGCTCAAAGTTTTGAATGGCAGAAAAGATGTACTGGTAGTCAAAAAACCTCTGGTCAATCTTACTGCTGTCGATTTGACTGAAAAAGTTTGCACAGAGCTTAAAAAATAAAAAAATAGACAAGAGTAAAGAGGGAAAAATTAATGAAAAAATATTTGGTTGTTGTGTTGATGTTATTGTTTGCACTTACCGCTCTCGGCTGCGGTGGAAGAAATACTTCTTTTGGCGTAGTGGATATGCAGAGAATTGAAGCAGAAAGTACGGTTTACAAAGATATTAAGGATGATATCATGGCCAAAGCTAAAACCGCACAAGATGAAATGATGAAAGCGTCTGAAGGAAAATCCGCTGAAGAAACACAAAAAATCATGCAGGAGAAATCTGCTGAAATGCAGTTGGTGCAGTCTGAAGCTCAGAATAAATTAAAGGCAAGCTTCACCAATGCATTGAACCAAGTAGCAAAGGATAAAAACCTGGGAGCTATTCTTATTAAAGATGCAGTACCGCAAGGTGGCGTCGATGTTACAGATGATGTTCTCAAAAACATGAAATAAGCTGTGTTGTTAGAGGGCGGGCTTATGCGTCCGCCCTTTTTTACTTAAATTGACAGGGATTGCAAGCGCAGACCTAAGAAAGATTTCTTAGGTGTTCGTTTTCAATCCTGTGCAGTTAACTTCGCAATCGGGAGGATTATTACATGGAAAAAACATTAGAAGAATTAGCCGTTTTTCTTGAAGGAAAACTGGAAACGACAACACCGCAAATGGTGATTAAAGGGGTCAATGGGCTTGAGGAAGCGGCAGCTTCAGATATTTCTTTTGCTGTACCTCCGCATATTGAAGCAGCAGCAGCGTCCCAAGCAGGAGCTCTTGTTTTGCCGCTGGATGCACCTTTTAGCGCTAAACCTGTTATCCGTGTAGCTAATCCCCGTTTGGCTTTTGCGCGTTTACTTGATTTATTCAGGCGTCCGGAAGATGTCGAACGTGTAATCAGTCCTCTGGCCGCTATCGCACCAACGGCACAGATAGGTGCCAATGTTGCTGTTTTGCCGTTTGCCGTCATTGACAGCGAAGCTGTCATCGGTGACAATACGGTAATTTATCCTCATGCGTATATCGGCAAAAAAGTCAAACTAGGCGAGGACTGCAAAATATATCCAAATGTTACGATTCGTGAAGGCTGCGAAATTGGTAATCGTGTAATCGTTCAGTCCGGTGCCGTCATAGGCGGCGATGGGTTCGGTTACATTACCGAGCAGGGCAAGCATAGTAAAGTTCTTCAGGTCGGTAATGTTGTCATTGGCGACGATGTTGAAATTGGCAACAATACCTGCATCGACAGAGCAACGGCAGGCAGTACCATTGTTGGTGCCGGCACCAAGATTGATAATCTCGTTCATCTTGGTCATAATGACGTATTGGGCGAGAACTGTCTGGTTGTTGCTCAGGTTGGCTTGTCCGGCAGTATTACAGCCGGCAATAACGTCACTTTTGCCGGTCAGGTTGGCAGTGTCGGTCATATCAAAATTGGTGATAATTGTGTATTCGCCGCACGCTGCGGCATCACTTCTGATGTGCCTTCCAATTCGTTCTACGCAGGTTTTCCGGCAGTGCCGCACAGGGAATGGCTGAAACAGGAAGCTACGCTGCGCAATGTCAGCAAATTGATGAAAAAGCTCAAGGAGCTTGAAAAGGATTTGGCGGCTCTGCAGGAAAAAGACTGACGGCAATATTAAGAAAAATACAATATGATTATGGGAGTGTCTGTATGAGAAAAAATATTTTTACAGCAATACTTATGAGTTCATTAGTTGCATTACCTTTGGCCTGTGAGGCGAGGACATTGGCCAGCGGTACTTCAGGCGTTATCAATACACCTTCAGCTTACGTGCGCTCGATGGGTCATGCGGCTGTTACTTATCAATATACCGAAGACTATAATGTTATTGGCGGCAACCTTGCAGTAATGCCGGGGTTGGAAGTCGCTTACAGCAGATGGTCACCGGACGCTGCTGATGATTTTAACATGTACAGCGCGAAATTCATGATTTTACCGGAAACTGTTGCTACGCCTACACTTGCTGTTGGTGTAGAAGATGCGAGTGATGAAAGGGACCGCAGCGGTTATGCTGTGGTAAGTAAAGCTGGCCCATGGGGACTTAAGATACATGCCGGTGCAGGAACCGGCCGTTTCCGTGATGGTTTTGTTGCAGTGGAAAAACAGTTCAAAGTTAACAGCAAGTCTCTGAATTTGGGAATCGCAGCTGAGTATGACGGCGATGATTTCAATTATGGAATGTTTGTTCCGGTTGGCAAGCTGATGCAGGCCGAAGCAGGTGTACGCGATGATAAGTTCTATGCAGGGGTACATGGAACTTTCTGATTAGAAAGGGATGTAACTGATGCTCGGATATTGGGCAATGAAGGCTTTGAGCTGGGTGCTCTGCCATTCACCTAAATTTATAAGAAAAATATTCGCATCTTTTCTTGGCAGTATTGCCTGGCTTGCGACTCCTGGCTGGCGCAAAACTATGGCTGTCCAAAACATCAAGGATTGCCTTGGCGTTTCCGAAGACCGGGCCAAAGAAATTGCGGAAGCCAGTGTGCGTCGTTTCGGGCGTATGCTCGTTGAAGTACTGCGTTTTCCTACATTAACGCCGGAGAACTTCCGAAACAGCGTGAAGGTAGAAGGCGAAGAATACATGGAAGCGGCCTTTAAGCAAAATAAGGGCGTAATTCTTTGTACAGGGCATTACGGTAATTGGGAGCTTCTAGGCGCTTCAGTCGCGCTTCTAGGCTATCCTATTTTATCGATTGCCCGCAAACAGAACAATAGTGCGATGGATGATTTTATTAATGAATACAGGGAACTGACTGGCCAAAAAATTACTTACAACCGAGGCGAGAACAGTATGCTTGCCATTAGCAGGATTATCAAGGATAAAAAGATATTGGGTATCCTTTATGATCAGGATACGGGCACAGATGGCATGGATGTGCTTTTTTTCGGCAAACAGTCAGCGACGCCTACGGGCGCAGCACTTTTGTCGCGCATTCATGGTGCACCCATGCTGCCTCTTTTTATTCATAACGAAAATGATGAAAAATTTACCATCAAGATTCATCCACCGCTTTATGCGGAGAAAACGACTGACCGGCTGCAGGATTTGCGCAAGCCGACAGAAGAACTGATGCTGATTGCGGAGCATGAAATAATCAGCGATCCAAGTATGTGGTTCTGGGTACATGACCGCTGGAAAGATGGCAAGAAAAAATACAAAGAGAAAAAAGGAGAGAGCTGACGATGCAGCAAACCTACCAGCAAACGCTGGCTGCGCCGATTATTTATTCTGGCATTGGCCTTCATTCTGGCAAAAATGTTAATATTCGTATGTTGCCGGCGGGAGTAGATACAGGGATTGTATTTGTCAGAACAGACCTGGCTGCCAAGCCGGAAATTTCAGCTAAGCCTGCCAACGTAAGCTCTACGCTGAAAGCAACGACACTGAGTGAAAACGGTGCGGAAGTTTTTACGGTTGAGCATCTGATGGCTGCTCTTTCAATGTTGAGCATTGATAATTGCCGTATTGAGATGGATTCCCCGGAACCGCCTGTTACTGATGGAAGTTCCGGCGTTTTTGCCAATCTGATTTTACAGGCTGGCAGGAAAGTTCAGGATGCACAGCGCAAAGTCTATGCTTTAGAGAGGGCCTTTGCCGTACATCAGGATGACAGGTATATCTGTGCTCTGCCTTATGATGGCTACCGTATATCTTTTACCTCCATTAACGCACATCCATTGCTTGGAACTCAGTATTTTGACATAGAACTGACAGAAGAGGGTTTCTTGAAAGAGATAGCGACCGCGAGAACAGTAGCCTTCATGCATGAAGTGGAGCAAATGAAAAAAATGGGCTTGGGCTTGGGCGGCAATACGGACAATGTTGTTGTTTTCGACAAAGAAGGAATACTGTCCACCCCGAGGTTTGATGATGAATTAATCAGACACAAGATTCTTGATGTCATCGGTGATTTGTATTTGCTCGGTCACATCAAGGCTCATATAGTTGCAGTCAAAACAGGTCATGCTTTTAATGCTGAACTGGCGCGGCAAATTGAAAATTACCGCAAGTAAAGGAGAGAAATAATATGATTACCTTAGAGGCAAGAGAAATTCAGAAGATAATTCCGCACCGTTATCCGTTGTTATTGGTTGATCGGATTCTCGAATTGGAGCCTATGAAACGTGCTGTAGGTGTGAAAAACATAACGATGAATGAAATGCAGTTCATCGGGCATTTCCCCGGTGAGCCGATTATGCCTGGAATCATGTTGATTGAAGCAATGGCTCAGGTTGGCGGCGTGGCCATGCTTTATCCTGAGGAAAACCGAGGCAAGATAGCTGTCTTCGGCAAAATAGACAACGTGCGTTTCCGCCGCCAGGTAGTGCCTGGTGATCAGGTTATCACAACAGCAACAGTAACCAAGATCCGCGGCAATATGGGTATGATTCGCTGCGAAGGCACTGTTGACGGCAAATTAGCCTGCGAGGGTGATTTTACCTTTGCTATCGTAGATAAAAAAGATTAAAAACAAGCAGTATTTAGTAGAAACTTGTAGAAAAAGCGAGATATTTGGTTAAAAACCTGTGTTTTTGCTGAGTTTTGGCAGGTTAAAATTAGATTGCTATTGGCGAATATAGCTTAGAGTAGTTTTAGGGTTAATTTTTATTTGGGAGTGGAAATGATGGGTTTGGATAATGTTGTAAAAATGTCTCGCAAAATTCATGAAAAAGCAGTCGTTTCGCCAGGGGCTATTTTGGGACGCGACGTTGAGATAGGGCCTTATGCTGTAATCGGGCCAAATGTAGTTATTGGTGATGGAACCAAGGTGGCAGCTCATGTTGTGATTGACGGCTGGACTACTATTGGCAAGAACTGCAATTTTTTCCCTGGTTGTTCCATTGGCGCTGAACCACAGGATCTCAAATTCAAAGGTGAAAAAGCCTATACTGTCATTGGTGATGGTGTAACTATCCGTGAATGTGCCACTGTCAACCGTGCGACAGGCGAAGGAAATGAAACGCGCCTTGGCAATAACGTACTGATGATGGCTTATACGCATGTTGCACATAACTGCATCGTCGGCAATAATGTCATTATGTCTAACGTAGCAACGTTGGCAGGACATGTTGTTGTTGAGGACCGCGCTGTTATCGGCGGACTTGCAGCAGTACACCAATTTGTAAAGATTGGACGTAATGCTATGATTGGCGGTATGTCCAAAATAGTTCAGGATATTCCTCCTTTTGTCATTGCCGATGGCAATCCTGCACATGTTGCAGGGCTGAACAGCGTAGGCATTTCCCGTGCAGGTGTTGTGCCTGAAGTGCGTGCTAACCTCAAAAAAGCTTACCGCATATTGTATCGTTCGGGGCTGACTCTTGATGAGGCTGTTTCAACGATGGAACAGGAACTCGACAGCAGTGAAGAAGTCGAACATCTTTTGCGTTTTCTGCGTAATGTTGAACGTGGTATTTGCCGCGGTCGTAAGGATTAGGAGGGTGGATTGATGGAGATATTAGGTTTATTATCCGGCATCGGCCATTTGCCGGTCGATGTGGCGCAATCAGCAAGAGCTATGGGTTATAGGGTTGTGGCGATTGGTGTTGTTCCCGGCATCGACCAGGAACTGGCAGCAAGCGTTGATGCGTACTATGATATTCATATAGGCAAATTAGGCAAAATTATTAATACTTTGAAAAAAAATCAGGTTACCAAAGTTACCATGATCGGCAAGGTAACGAAGGAAATTCTTTACAGCGAAGGCGCTATCATTCCTGATTTTCGCGCAATCAAGCTTCTTGCATCTTTGCCTGACCGCAAAGATGATACTATTATGAATGCCATAGTAAAAGAGTTGGAAGGCGAGAAGATGGAGGTCATGGATCAGACTCTCCTGATTCAACCGCTCTTGCCGGGACCTTCAGTGCTCAGCAAGCGCCAGCCTACTGCTGAGGAAATCGAAGATATTGAATTCGGGTTTCAGGTTGCCAAAGAGATAGGACGTCTTGATATCGGGCAAACAGTTGTGGTGAAGAATAAAGCTGTAATGGCTGTTGAAGCAATTGAAGGAACAGATGCCTGTATTTTACGCGGCGGAGCTTTAGGCAAAGGCGTGATTGTGGCGAAAACAGCGAAGCCTGCCCAGGACAATCGCTTTGATATGCCGAGTGTTGGTGTCAGAACAATTGAATCCATGATTGCGGCGGGTGCTGTGGGCATTGTGATGGAAGCCGGACGTACGCTTCTGGTTGAAAGAGAAAGAACGCTGGCGTTAGCTGATGAGCATAACATGTTCGTTGTAGCTCGCTGACAAAATTTAATAGGTACGCGATATTTTTAGGGAGGACAATACGTCCGCCCTATTTTTGTGTTATAATATAGCGTGATAATTTATGTTTACAGACGATATATTCATCCATGAATGTTAGATGCAGTTATATAATTTCTGATTTACGTGAGAAGAAATATCAGAATTACAACAGTGACTATCGAAAGGAACTTTTATGGCGAAGATAATGATTTCGGCAGGTGAGGCATCCGGTGATGTGCATGCCGCCGCATTAACGAGAGAAATATTAAAGCTTGATCCGACAGCCGAGGTCTATGGCATGGGCGGCGATGGCATGCGTGAAGCAGGCGGTGAAGTCCTTTTCGATATCAAAGATCATGGGGTTATGGGCCTTGTGGAAATTATTCGCAAGCTGCCGGCTTTGCTTAAACTGCGTTCTGATTTTGCGGAAATTATGGACAAAAGACGGCCTGACTGCCTTGTGACGATTGACTATCCCGGCTTTAATATGCGCTTGGCCAAGGTCGCACGAGCTAAAGGCATTCCAGTGGTTTCTTTTATCCCGCCTTCCGCATGGGCCTGGCGCAAAGGTCGTGCTAAGAAGGTCGCAAAACTGGTGAACAAGGTAGCGTCTATTTTTCCCTTTGAGTATGAGGTATATAAAGAGGCTGGTGCCGATGTAGAATTCATGGGCCATCCTTTAGTTGATATAGTAAGGCCAAGTTTGCCGGTTGCGGAAGCTATTGTTAAGGCTGGCAAACATGAAGGACGTCCATTGGTATTATTGCTGCCTGGAAGTCGCTTGCAGGAAATACAGCGTCTTCTGCCTGTCATGCTGGACGCCGCAAAATTGATGGTAAAGGCTAATCCGGCTTTGGAATTTGTCATGCCGAGGGCTGGCACGATACCAAGAGAGATGCTGGAAGCAGAGATGAACCGTGCGGGCATAAATGTGCGGATAACGGAAGGCAACAACTACGACGTGATGGGTGTAGCCGATGTTGCTTTAGCTGCCAGCGGTACGGTCACTCTCGAAGCTGCGCTTTGCGGACTGCCTAGCATAATTGTCTACAAAACGGCACCGCTGACGGCTTTTATTATCAGACGTTTGTTGAACATTGCGGACATTGGTCTGCCGAATATTGTTGCCGGTAGACGCATTTTGCCGGAGTTATTGCAGGAAGATGCTGTGCCGGATAAGATGGCCGCGGAAGTATTGCGTTTACTAGAGCCGGCTGCGCATGCACAGGCATTAGCTGATTTGGCTGACGTCAAAAAACGCCTGGGAGAACCTGGCGCGGTCAGGCGCGTAGCCGAACTTACACTGAGAGTTGCAGGAGAAAAAGCATGAATTTATATTTTAGAATCCTGAGTTATATAAAGCCCTATCTGCCGCGGCTCGTCGCCGCGGCAATTTGTACGGTATTGGCTGCTGCCGGTAATCTGTACGTGCCATGGATTATCAAAGACGTTATAGACCAAGTGCTTGCAGACAAAAATGCCGATATGCTGAATATCATTGCGGGCGGTATCATCGTCATATTCTTTGTCAGAGGGATTTGTTTTTACGGACAGAACTACCTGATGAGTTATGTAGGCGAAAGAGTTATCATTGATATCCGCAGTGCGGTTTACAAGAAACTGCAGCGTTTAAGCGTTTCTTTTTACGACAAGAACAAGACGGGCACAATAATGAGTTATGTGACCAATGACGTTTCCGCTCTGCAGTCAGCGATGGTACAGAATACGATTGAAATGATTACGGAAGGCAGCGTCCTCATAGGTTCTATTTCTGCGATGGTTTATCTGGACTGGAAGCTGACTTTATTCACTTTTTGCACTTTCCCGTTTGTTCTCTGGCTGATGGATTTCTTTGGCAAACGGATTCGCAAGTCTGGCCGTAGGATTCAGGAATGCACGGCTGACATCACATCCATTTTGCAGGAAACAGTTTCTTCTGCACGGGTTATCAAATCTTTTGTGCGTGAAGACTACGAAATTGAGCGTTTTTGCGGACAGAATTTAGCTAATTTCCGTGCTAATATGAAGAATGCCCAGTTAATGGCACTTTTGACACCGGTTATTGAATTTGTCGCTGCCATCGGCGTTACTGCTATTATCTGGTACGGTGGTCACGGTGTTATCAACGGCGACCTGACGGCCGGTTCTTTGGTAGCATTTTTGGTCTATGCAGTTAATATTTCCAATCCGGTTAAACGCCTGACGCGTGTAGTCGGTAACATCCAAAGAGCTTTGGCGGCTGCTCAGCGCGTTTTTGACATACTTGATATGAAGGAAGAAATCGCAGAAATTACCGGCGCGAAAGTCTTGCCGCAGATTGAAGGACGCGTGGAGTTCAATGATGTAAGTTTTGCTTATGGCAGAGGAGAAAAAGTTCTGAATGGCGTAAGCTTTAAAGCCGAACCTGGTGAAGTCATCGCTATCGTAGGCCCATCTGGCGCCGGCAAGTCAACCATTGCCAATTTATTGCCGCGTTTTTATGATACGACTTCGGGGTCCATCACGATTGACGGCAATAACATTGCCGAAGTGACCTTGGATTCGCTGCGTGAGCAGGTAGGCATCGTCCCGCAGGAAACAGTGCTCTTCAATGGTTCTTTGTATGACAATATTCTTTACGGCCGCCTGGAAGCAACACGCGAAGAGGTCGAAGCAGCCGCTAAAGCAGCTAATGCCCACAATTTCATTATGGAATTCCCGCATGGCTACGAAACGATGCTGGGCGACCGCGGCTTAAACTTATCCGGTGGACAGCGTCAACGTATTGCCATTGCCCGTGCGATTCTGAAGAATCCGCGTGTACTGATTCTTGACGAAGCGACTTCTGCACTTGATACAGAAAGCGAACATATTGTACAGGAGGCTTTGGACCGCCTGATGCTTGGCAGGACCTCCTTTGTCATTGCTCACAGGCTTTCCACAATCAAGAATGCGGACAAGATCCTTGTCCTGCAGCGGGGCAGAATAGTGGAAACCGGCACGCATGACGAATTAATGGCTAATAATAAGCTCTATTCTCACTTGTACAACATTCAGTATCGCGAAAAGGAAGCGAAATGAGGTTAATGCATGTATATAATCTATAATTTAATTTTTTGCTCAGTAGTTGTCTTAATAATGCCTTATTTTTTCTATCGCTTTCTGACGGAGAAAGGGTTTAAAAAACGCTTTCGTCAGAATCTCGGCTTTATAAGCGATGAGGAAATAGCTGCGGTTGCCGGTAAAGAATGCATTTGGATCCATGGCGCTTCCGTAGGCGAAATCGTAGCCACCAGCCCTTTGGTGAAAGAAATAAGGAAAGCGATGCCGGAAGCAAAAATTCTGGTTTCTTCTGTTACTACCAGTGGTTACGACATGGCCCATCAGATTATCCCCGAGGCGGATGCCATCATTTATTTTCCTCTGGATCTGCCCTTTGTTTCGGAATCCTTTGTTAAGAGAATTATGCCTCGTGTCTTTTTGCCGGTAGAAACAGAATTGTGGCCTAACTTTCTCCGCGCTGTGCGCATGCGTAAAATACCTGTTATGATGGTTAACGGACGCATCAGCGAAAAATCAGTGAAAACCTATCGTTACCTTTATGGCATCCTAGAAGATATGCTCGGCAGTGTTAGCCGTTTCTGTATGCAATCGACGATTGACGCCGAATATATTACTCACCTTGGCGCAGATAAACGCAAAATACTGGTCACCGGCAATACCAAGTTTGACCAGACTTATGCTGAGGTTACGACTGAGGATCTGGAACGTTATAAGGAAGAACTTGGCATTGAAGGAAGTTTCCCGGTTATTGTAGCCGGCAGCACTCATCCTACCGAAGAAAAAGCTCTTTTTGAAGCTTTCACGGAAGTACGCAAGGTATACCCTGACGCAAGACTGGTTATTGCACCGCGCAAAATTGCCCGTGCTGATGAAATCGCCAAGCTCGGACGTCAGTATGGCCTCGAAACCGGTCTGCGTTCTCGCTTGCTGCCTTTAGAGGGAGCAAGACCGCATTACCCTTTGCTTCTGATCGATACTATCGGTGAACTTGGACGTATTTATGCTGTGGGTGACATTGTCTTTGTGGGCGGCAGCCTTATCAAGCACGGCGGACACAATGTATTGGAACCGGCCGCTCATGGCAAACCTATTTTAGTCGGACCAAGCATGTCGAATTTCAAAGATTCCTTTGCTCTTTTACGCAAAAGCGGCTCCTGCCGCCAGGTGAAAGATGAAAAAGAGCTGGCAAGTGAAATTTTGGCAATTGCAGGCAATGAGGAGCTCAGGGGGAAGATGGGCAAGGCTTCCTTACAGGTTATCCGTGAAAATCGCGGTGCTGCTGTCCGCAGCATCGAATATCTGGTGGAACTCTTGGCGCTTACGGCCACCGAATGTCGTATTAACGAACATTACAAAATAAATACCCGTAATATAAATGAAGAAGGCGGTACGCATCTGCGCCGCGGCGATGCCGTAACCCAGTATTTGTTCCAGCTGGCGCATGGACATGACAATACCTTGATAGACTGGTTTGTTCTCAGCGTCCTCAGCATTTTCTCCGTTATCTATGAAGCAGGCGTTCGCCTGAAACTGTATCTTTATAAAGCCGGTGTTTTCAAGCAAAGCAAGCTTCCATGCTGTGTTATCAGCATCGGCAATATCACGGTAGGCGGCACCGGCAAAACGCCGACGGCTCAGAAGATGGCTCTAAGCATTCAGAAAATGGGCTATCGTGTAGTGATTCTCAATCGCGGCTATCGTTCTCATTGGAACGAAGAAATCGGTGTTGTTTCCGATGGCAAAAAAATCTTTATGACAGCCTATGAAGCTGGTGATGAAGCCTATCTTATGGCTAAGACGCTGCCGGGGATTCCGGTAGTAATCGGCAAGAACCGTGCTGTAACGGGCGAATTTGCCGTAAAAACTTTTGATGCCCAGGTTATCATCATGGATGACGGCTACCAACATTGGACTCTCTACCGTGATCTTGACGTTGTTCTAGTCGATACGTTAAATGTTTTCGGCAACAGAAGACTGCTGCCTCGCGGCACCTTGCGCGAACCCCTGCGCAATCTCGACAGGGCGGGGATGTTTCTGCTGACTAAGACAGATCAAAGCTCGATTTTTTCACGGGCTGAGCTGCGTGATACGTTGGCAAAGTATAACAGGCAGGCACCGATTATCGAGAGTGTACACAAGCCTGTCAATTTCGTGGAGATTGCTGACTGGTACAAAGGCCTTCTCAGCCATGCGAAGTCACTGGATGAATTAAAAGGGAGTTCCGTCATGGTCTTTTCAGCTATCGGTAACCCATCCTCTTTTGAACAGACCTTGTCCGATGTCGGACTTGATATCAAAGAAGCTATACGCTATCCTGATCATCACGATTACGGGATGTTGGAAATGCAATATATCATGGAACGTGCTATCAAAGAAAATGTTGGTGCATTGATCACCACAGCGAAAGACGCTGTAAAAATTCCCACAGAGTTTATCTATTTTGACCGCGAAGTGCCGCTCTATGTTTTAAACATGGAGATTCAGATAACTTCCGGCCGGGAGTTATTTCAGGAAACCATAGCACGTGCAATCAAAAAGGAGAAAAAGAACAAATGAAAGTTTTGTGTGTTATCCCAGCTCGTTATGCCTCTACCCGCCTGCCGGGCAAACCTCTGGCCCTGATTGCCGGCAAACCGATGATACAGCATGTGTACGAACGCGCCTGTCATGCGTTGCTGCCACAGGAAGTAGTTGTTGCTACTGACAGCGAGATAGTAGCTGACGCTGTCAAAGGTTTTGGCGGCAAGGTAATGATGACCTCCTCCGACCATCCGAGCGGTACGGACCGTCTGGCTGAAGTAGCACTCAGCTATCCTGACATTGATGTCATTGTCAATGTGCAGGGAGATGAACCGATGATTCCGCCGGAAGTCATAGACAAACTGGCGCAGGCTTTTGAAGATGACAAAGAGCTGAATATGGCTACGCTAAAGACGCTGATGGGAGAAGAAGAATACAACAATCCTAATGCCGTTAAGGTTGTTACTGACCAGAATGGCTATGCATTGTATTTTTCGCGCAGCCTGCTGCCATATCCCCGTAATAAGACAGCTGCATTTAAAGCCTATAAGCATGTAGGCATTTATGCTTATCGCAGGAGTTTTCTTCTGAGCTATGCCGCTTATGAGCCAACACCACTTGAGCAAACTGAAGGCTTAGAGCAGCTGAGAGCCTTGGAAAATGGTCAACGCATAAAAGTTCTGGAAAGTAAGTTCCAGGGCATTGGCATTGATACTCAGGCAGACCTGGATGCTATTAATGCTCTTTTTGCCAGAATGGAAGCCACAAAAGACTGATAGCGACATTTCCTGACTACGTTCGAAATGATAAAAAGGCAAGTTGTCATCTCGACCGGAGTGGGGACATGCGAATATTTTGAACATGAGGAGTGAAATTATGCATATTGTTAAAGTTGGCAATTATGAAGTTGGTCAAGGTCGTCCTATGCTCTTGATGGCAGGGCCTTGCGTGCTCGAGGGTTATGAGCGCAGCCTTGCAATCGGCAAAGCTGTCAAAGAAATAGCCGAAAGACTTGGAATGCCTTATGTTTTCAAGGCTTCCTATGACAAAGCAAACAGATCATCCTATAAATCTTTTCGCGGACCTGGGTTGGAAGAAGGTCTGGATATTATCGCGCAGATTAAAAAAGATCTTGGCGTGCCGGCGGTCAGCGATATCCATGAATGCTGCCAGGTAGAAAAAGCAGCTGAAGTTCTGGATATTTTGCAGATACCTGCTTTTCTCTGCCGTCAGACGGATTTGGTTTACCAGGCGGCTAAGAGCGGGAAAGTCGTTAATATCAAAAAAGGCCAATTTTTGGCACCGTGGGATATGAAGAATGTCGTTGCTAAAGCAGAAGAAGCGGGTAATCATAATATTATGCTGACTGAACGCGGCGCCAGCTTCGGCTACAACAATTTAGTTACCGATATGCGTGCTTTGCCTATTATGCGTGATCTTGGTTATCCGGTAGTTATGGATGCTACGCACAGCGTACAGATCCCAGGCGGCCAGGGCACAACTTCCGGCGGGCAGAGCCAATACGTGCCGCATATGGCACGCGCGGCGGCAGCTGTCGGCATTGACGCGTTGTTCCTCGAAGTGCATGATAATCCTGCTGAGGCGTTGTCTGACGGTCCTAACATGGTACGCATCGATGCGCTTGAAGCATTGTTGAAAGATGTGCTCGCAATTGATAAGATAGTAAGAGGATAAGACATTGGTAACGCTCTTAGTGATTACCAATTGCCATGCCCCTCTTACGGCTGGACCCACACGCACTATACACGGCTGAAGCCGTGAGTGCTGAGTGCCGTAAGCCCAGAGTGGCACAGCAATTGAATCTGCGTTGAGATTGTCATTTCGAGCGAAGTCGAGAAATCTTGAATGCGCCGGCAAAACCCAGATCCCTCCGCTGCGGTCGGGATGACAGCCTGCTATTGTCATTTCGAGCGAAGTCGAGAAATCTTGAATGCGCAGTCGATTGGTTCAAACTTAACTCCCGTCGCTTCTTCA
Source organism: Acidaminococcaceae bacterium (assembly GCA_051653445.1). Classification (GTDB taxonomy): domain Bacteria; phylum Bacillota; class Negativicutes; order Acidaminococcales; family Acidaminococcaceae; genus RZYP01. Next base: position 31,102 of record JBOFWD010000064.1, read on the forward strand.
ACCATTGATTGATTCCCCAGTTGTTTTTTTGTCATGCCGAGCGAAGAAGAACGTCTTTAGTATTGACATCCCGACCATAGTGGAGGCACATGAAATGCTAGATACGTAGGAGTGTAACGATATACGTATCATGCAGAGCAGCGATTCGAGCTTTGCGAGATGAACTTAAGGTTTTTTATATAATATTCTGTTTACTGAAAGGATTGAAGAGTAATGCTGGAGAATGCACGTAATGTATTAAAGCTGGAAGCGGAAGCAATTCTGGAACTGGTTCCGCGTATCAATGGACAGTTCAGCGCGGCAGTGGAGCTGATTCTTGCCTGTCCGGGACGTACGGTAATTACCGGCATGGGCAAATCAGGCATCATAGGCCGTAAGATGGCGGCAACGCTGGCCAGCACCGGGACACCTTCTTTTTATCTGCACCCAGCAGAAGGTATTCATGGTGATTTGGGGATGGTGACGGCAGACGATGTCGTCATTGCTTTGTCCAACAGCGGCGAAACAGGCGAAGTACTGCATATCCTGCCTTCTCTGCGCCGCATTGGCGCCAAAATTATTGCCATGGTCGGCAACCCTAATTCTTCTTTGGGTAAAAATGCCGATGTTGTGTTAGATGTCGGTGTCTCCAGGGAAGCCTGCCCGCTTGGGCTTGCGCCAACCTCCAGTACGACGGCTGCGCTTGCTTTTGGCGATGCGCTTGCTGTAGCTCTTCTTTCCAAACGTAAATTTACTGCCGACCAATTTGCCGTGTTCCATCCGGGCGGTTCTTTGGGCAGAAAACTTTTAATGACTGTTGCCGATGTCATGCACACAGGTGCTGACAATCCCTTGGTTAAAGGCGACATGAAGGTACAGGATGCATTGTTTGTCATTACGGACAAAGGCCTGGGCGCAGTTTCCGTTGTCGATGACGACAATAAAATGATTGGCGTGCTTACAGATGGTGATATTCGCCGTGGTTTGAGCCAGGGTTTCTCTTTCCTGACAAGACCGGTTACGGAACTCATGACCAAGGCACCAAAAACAATCACGCAGGACAAACTGGCGGCTGAAGCACTGCATTTGATGGAGAGCAACAAGCCACGCCCTATCACCATATTACCGGTAATTGATGCGGAAAAACATGTTATCGGGTTATTGCACATGACGGATTTGGTCCGCCAGGGGGTGGTCTGATGTCTTCGGTTAATTCTGTAGAAAGATTGACATCGCTGGTACAAAGTATTGCCAAAGCTGAAAAAATAAGACTTTTGGCGCTCGATGTTGATGGCGTTTTGACAGACGGCGGGCTTTATATAGGCGCCGGCAACGAAACCTGCAAGCGTTTCAATGTCCAGGATGGTTTGGCTATCAGCTGTGCCATTCGTAATAACCTGATTGTAGCAATCATCACCGGACGTCAAAGTGAGATTGTATGTCGCCGTGCCGCAGAACTTGGCATTAGCGAGATTTATCAAGGCGTTAAAGATAAAAAGGAAATGTTAAAAAATATTGCTGCTAAGCATGCTTTGCAGTTGACTGAAATTGCTTACATGGGCGATGACCTTAATGATTTATCAGCGCTGAGTGTTGCAGGACTTGCCTGTGCACCGGCTAACGCCGTTCAGGAAGTAAAAGCCAGGGCGCATTTTGTAGCCGCTAAAAACGGCGGCGAAGGAGCTGTGCGTGAAGTAGTTGAAACTATTTTGAAAGCTCGTGGCGAGTGGGCACGGATCGTTGGTTCTTATCTCAACAATGGACAGGGAGATAGTCAGTAATGTGGCTTTATTATTTATTGAAAACTATGAGTGCGATCATTTCGCATCTTCCATATAAACTGGTTGTAAATATCGGTGTTGCACTGGGACACCTATACTGGCGCATTGCGAAGAAGCAGCGGATACGTGCGGAAGAAACAATGCACGAACGCTTGGGCGTTTCCGCTTCTGAAGCCAGAAAAAACATCAAAGGACTTTTTGTCAAGACGGGCATCACTTTTTTGGAAATGCTCTATATGCCTGCATTGAATAAAAGCAATATTCGCGGGCTTGTAACGATTGACCGTCCGGAAATCCTCTGGGATGAGCTATCGAAGGGTAAGGGTGTCGTTATACTGGCCTGCCATATGGACAACTGGGAATGGCTGGGGGCAGCACTTGCACTCTATGGGTTCCCGTTGAGTGCGGTCGAAAAGCCGCAGCCCAATCGTGTTTACAGCAAGTTCATGAATGAATTGCGGACAGGTGCTGGACAGGAAATTTTCTCCCGCGGCACCAGTGAGATTCTCGGTTGTGCGAGAGCCATGAAAAAAGGTCGTATGCTTGGCTTGATTGCCGATCAGGATGGTGGTTACAATGGCATCTTCGTACCTTTTTTTGGTAAGATGGCTGCTACGCCTAACGGCCCGGCGTATTTTTCCCGTAAATTCCAGGCGCCGATAGTGCCGACCTTTATCGTCCGTAATGAAAATTATTATGGACACAGGGTGATTGTGAAAGATCCGATTTACTATGAGAATACCGGTGACCAGAAAACAGATGATTATAATGTTACGTTGAAGATGACTCAGACGATTGAAGAAATAGTCAGAGAATATCCGGACAACTGGCTTTGGTTCCAACATCGTTGGAATACGCCGTATACTCCGCCGGAAGAAGAGGACGGAAACCTCGATGAAAAATAAGAAACTTATTCTTGCAGTTGCCGCAGCTCTTGCGCTTTTAGGAGCAGTGTTCTTATGGCTTTTTAACAGCGGCGTGCCAAAGCAGGAAAATAAGCCTGAGCAAACTAATGGTTCGGAAAATCTCAAGGTAAAAAACAGCTCGCTGAAAGAAGAAAAAGATGGCAGGCTTGTTTGGGAACTGCAGATTGGCGAAATGGAGTATGTCAAGAAAACCGATACCAATCTTTTAAAAGATGTCAAAGGCAAGTTTTACCGTGAAGACGGCAGTTATCTTACTGTCAGCTCTGAAGGCGGTTCGGTTGTTATGACGAAAAAAGATGTTGTGCTGAAGGGTAAGGCGCAGGCGCAGCTTTCCACAGGCGGCGAAATTTCAGCCGACGAAATCAGCTGGCTGCATTCCGAAGGTAAAATCACGGCGAGCGGCAAAGTAAGAATTGTGAAGGATGACGCCGTGGCGACAGCGGATAAAGCGATGACCGATACAGGGATAGAAAAATTGCGTCTGGAAGGCAATGCAGAAGTTCAGAAGGGAGCAGGAAGATGAAAAAACAATTAGGAGTTCTTTTGTTAGGCTGCATGATTACGATTGGTAGTTTCACTGCTGTACAGGCAGCAGACGCCCCTACGAGCATTAAGGCAGATGTCATTGAATATAATACCAAAACAGGTATTACAACAGCTAAAGGCAACGTGGTAATCTCTCAGCAGGATGGACAGGCTACTGCTGCGGCTGCTGAATACAACACGAAGGATAAAACAGGCAGATTGACCGGCGGCGTAGCTGCAACTAAAGATGACGCGAGAATCAATTGCGATACTCTTGTTCTAAATGATGAGAATCATACTACAGCTATTGGCAATGCGGTGATGAAGAAGCAGGACAAGACTTTGCGTGCTGCTCAGGTGGAATATTATAAGGACAGAAACTTCATGGAGACAGTAGGTTCATGGGGAGAACTTGCCCTAGATGACGGCAGCGTACTTACCGCAGGCTATATCAACTATGACGGCCGTGTTGGCTATGCAACAGCTGAGAATAACGTGCAGATAGTCAGCAATGCCCGCAATCTGACAGCCTCAGCAGACAAGGCTGTTTATGATATGAACAGGCAGGGTACGATTGAATTAACCGGCAATGCGACTGCTACGCAGAACGGCAATACCATTTCCGGCAATCAGCTGCGCATTGTGAATGAAAACAATATTGCTGAAGCGAGTGGCAACGTGAAGATGGTCTATATACCGAAGACACAGCCGGCAGCCAATAAAGGTTAGTACTGGCGCTATTGTCATTCCGAGCGCAATGCTTCTGTCATTTCGAGCGTAATGCTTTTGTCATTCCGAGCTAAGTCGAGGAATCTTGCTTCTGGCAGTTATCATCAATGGTTAAAGGGCTCCTCTGGACCATTCCACACGCGTTAAGCGGCCGCAGTAAATTCGGCCGAACGCTGATGTATATGAGTCCCGTCGCGTCTTAAACCATTGATAAAGTTCTCGGTTGTTTTTGTCATTGCGAGCGCAATGCTTCTGTCATTCCGAGCGAAGTCGAGGAATCTTGCTTTTCAAAGCAGTCTAGCAATCTTAGTTAATTCCATTTTTTTGGAGGAATTTTTGTGCATATAGAAACGCATAATTTAGTGAAAGCATTTGGTGAAAGGCGTGTCGTCAACAACGTCAGCATCAATGTAGAGCAGGGAACTGTTGTTGG
>JBOFWD010000065.1:0-4959 GCA_051653445.1 Acidaminococcaceae bacterium
TGGAAAACAAGTACGCAGCCACCGGCAAGGTTGACCACTTGGATGGTTTGACCGTAGATTATGATAAATGGCGCTTTAATGTCCGTATCTCGAATACGGAACCTGTTGTGCGCCTGAATGTTGAAACTTGTGCTGATAAAAGACTTTTAGCAGAAAAAACGCAGGAATTGTTGGAACTTATTGGCGGCGAAGAAGCCTGAGGAGGCATAAATAATGAATGTATTAGTAACGGGTGGAGCCGGTTATATCGGCTCTCATGTTGTTGAAGAATTAAAAAATAGTGGATTTGTTCCGATTGTCTATGATAATCTTTCTACCGGACATGCTGATGCTGTGCCTGAAGATGTCCTATTAATCAATGGTGATATTCATGACTTGGATTTTCTTGAGCATATCATGGGCGAATACGAGATAGATGCTGTTATGCATTTTGCTGCAAGCAGCCTTGTCGGGGAGTCTATGGAGAACCCAGGTCGTTATTATTATAATAATGTTGCCGGTACGCTCAGTCTTCTTGATGCGATGCGTAAAGCAGGCGTTGATACAATTGTTTTTTCTTCTACCGCTGCTGTTTACGGTGAACCTGAAAAATGGCCGATTGAGGAAGAATTCGCGGTTTGTCCGACCAATGTCTACGGCAGGACTAAACTGATGATTGAAACAATGCTGGCTGATTATGATATGGCATATGACCTTCGCTATGTGGCTCTCAGATATTTTAATGCAGCAGGGGCTTCTGCTTCCGGTAAAATCGGCGAAGATCACCGACCGGAAACACATCTGATTCCGATAGTTTTGAAGACCGCTTTGAAAATCAGAAGCAGGGTTTCCATTTTCGGTACTGATTATCAGACACCTGATGGAACCTGTATACGCGATTATATTCATGTCGCGGATCTTGCAGTTGCCCATGTATTGGCCCTCAAACATCTTCTGGGCGGCGGTACGAGCAAGATATACAATCTTGGTTCAGAGAAGGGCTTCAGTGTTCGAGAAATTATTGAAACAGCAAAGAAAGTCACACAAGTTGATTTTTCGGTGTCGGAAGAACAGAGAAGAGCCGGAGATCCGGCGGTTTTAATAGCTTCTTCCAAAAAAATCAGTGAGGAACTCGGGTGGAAACCAACGCATAGTGCTATCGAAGAGGTTATTGGCTCTGCATGGCAATGGCACAAAGAACATCCGCAGGGTTATGAAGAGTAATAAAACAGATGATGGGCTGCCCGGAAAGGCGGAAACCTTTTCTGGCAGCCTTAATCTATGCTGTCGTTTTAATTTTGGGTAATGAAAATAAGGGATTGATTTATATGCAATTAGTAGTTGAAAATATAGCAAAAAGTTTTGGCATTCACGAAATTTTTAAAAATGTAAGTTTTATGCTCGACCGTGGCGAAAAGGTTGGTTTGGTTGGCATAAACGGCGGCGGCAAAACAACGCTGCTGAGATGCTTGTTAGAACCGGAAAGCATTGATAAAGGTTCGATTAAGTTTGAACCGGGGCTTCGAATAGGTTATGTCGAACAAGGATTTCAAGGCATAAGTACAGGAACACTATGGGAATTTTTGGTAAACGCAGGCAAAGAAATTATCGAATTGCGTCAAAAAATGGCAGCATTGGAAAAACAAGTTGCTTTTGCAAAGGGTGCCGAGCTGGAGTCTCTGCTGGCTGACTATGCAAGGGTTTCGAATGTATATGAACATGCTGATGGTTATAATTATGAGAACAGAATTAAGATGGTGCTGCATGGGTTGGGCTTTTCAGAAAAAGAATGGGATAAATCTGCCGAACATTTTTCCGGAGGTCAGAAAACAAGAATTTTGCTGGCAGCCGCCTTAGTAAAGGAACCGGATCTCCTGATTCTTGACGAACCTACCAATCATCTTGACATTAGAATGACTGAATGGCTGGAAGGCTATTTAAGCGCATTTAAAGGCGGGGTTCTAATTGTCAGCCATGACCGTTATTTTCTGAACAATGTTGTTGACAGAATTTTGGAGATGTCAGGCGAACGCTTACAGAATTTTAAAGGTAACTATGATCAGTATCTGGTGCAAAAAGAAATTCAGACAGCAACACTGGAGTCGGCTTATGAAGCTCAACAGGAGTATATAGCGCGTACAGAAGCTTATATAAGGCGTTTTAAAGCCGGGATTAAAAGCAAGATGGCTCGTGGACGCCAATCACAGCTAAATAGGCTTGAACGGATAGAAGGCCCGGAGCGAGCAGAAGAATTCGAATTAAGGCTGCCGCCTGCACCTGAATCAGCGGAAAAAGTACTTGTTCTGGAAGATTTATCCGTAGGCTATGGCGAGAACATATTGCTCAAAAACATTGATCTCGTGCTGCGTAAAGGGGAAAAGGCTGCACTTTTGGGCCCTAATGGAGCCGGAAAAAGTACGCTGCTTAAAACCGTACTTGGAGAATTGTCACCGCTTTCAGGAAAAACAAAAATCGGCAACAGAGTAAAGATAGGCTATTTTTCTCAGAGTTATGAACGCCTCGACCCAAAGCAAACGCTGTTGGATAATTTTTTGACTGAATATGGTTATACGACAGAGTATACGCGTTCTTTGCTCGGTGGCATGCTGTTTCACGGTGATGATGTTTTCAAAGAAATAGGAACGCTTTCCGGCGGACAAAAGGCACGTTTGGTTTTGTTGAAACTGGTGCTTGATGGGGCGAACCTTTTGATTCTCGATGAACCGACCAATCATTTGGACATTGCAGCAAGGGAAGCTGTCGAAGCTGCTTTGGAAGCTTATGATGGCACAGTGCTGGTTGTCAGCCATGATCGCTATTTTATTAATGAAGTTGCCAGCCGTATCTGGGAAATAGATAATCAGCAAATAAATGATTTCAAAGGCAACTATTCTTTTTATGTTGAAGAAAAAGCAAAGCGTTCTGTTTTGATTCCGACAGCATCTGCAGAAGGCAGTAGTGAAAAAGAAGTAATTGTTTCCGAAAGAAAGCAAACGAAGATAAAGACAGAGGAAAAACCACGCAGATACAGTGAACAGGAACGAGAGAAATTGTTAGCTAAGGTGGAACTCTGCATTCGCGAACAGGAAGCGATGCTGAAAGTTCTGGAAAGGCAGCTTGCCGATCCTGCTAATCATGAAGATATGGAGAACAGCGAAAAACTTGCCCTGGAATATGAACAAACGAAGCAAGAGATAGATAGTTTGATGCTTAAGTGGGAAGAGTTGATGACAGCAAGTTAAGGATAAAATATTACAAATAATATAAAGTCCAGAGTATAAATGCGGAAACATGCTAACAAATGGACATTGTATACAGTATACTTGCTCGAAGAGGTAGCGTCTCAGACTCGTATAATGTTAAAATGCTTTGTGTTATAGTTCGCATTTTATAAAGGGGGTTTTATTTATGATGATAGCGCTTGGGTGTCTGATAATCGTAGCTTCAATTTATTTGATGCTAAAACGCTACGATTCAAGACTTGTTCTGATTGGAGCAGGTATTCTGATGGCAGCGCTGGCCGGAAAACCTATGGCCGCACTTGATGCTTTTGCCAAGGAAATGGTTTCGGGTGGTTTGATCACCTCGGTTTGTTCTGTAATGGGTTTTGCGCTGGTTATGAAGTATACAACTTGCGATAAACACCTCATTTGCTTTTTAGCTGGTGGTTTGAAGAAGGTCAGACCGCTGCTGATTCCCGGCACAACAATTATGACTTTTATTATCAATATTGCCCTGCCCAGTGCAGCCGGCTGCTCTGCTGCTGTTGGTGCAATTTTTATTCCTATTCTTATGTCGGCAGGCATACACCCGGCGATGGCAGCAGCGGCAGTAAAGTCTGGTACTTTCGGAAGCATGTTAAGCCCTGGGTTGATGCATAATGGTGTTATTGCTAAACTTGCCAATGTCCAGATTGTTGATGTAATTAAGAATCATATGCTGGCAGATATAGTCGCGGTTGCAGTGACAGCGGCCAGCGTAACTGCTTTGGCTTATATCCTTAAAGAGAACAAAGGGTACGAATCAGATAGTACTGTGGATTTTGATGAGAATTTCAAAAGCAATCCGCTGTATGCTTTAATGCCAATTCTGCCAGTCGTTATCCTTGTTTTAGGTGCGACCGGCAAAGTGCCGGCATTCAAGATGGATGTTCCTCATGCCATGGTTATCGGTGCGATTGTGGCTCTTCTTGTTACCCGCAGCAATCCAACCGAAGTAACGAAATCTTTCTTTAATGGCATGGGCAACGGCTATGGAGAGATTCTTGGTATCATCATTTCCGTTGGTGTTTTTGTCAGCGGCATGAAGGCTATGGGTCTGGTTTCTGCTTTTCTGAAAGCAATGATCAGTTCTGACGGTATCATTAAGATTGCTGCAGCTTTCGGACCGTTTCTTCTCGGTATGATCAGCGGTAGCGGTGATGCGGCAACAGTTGCTTTTAACGAATCAATAACTCCGCATGCGGCTCAGTTCGGTGTCAGCATTATCGACATGGGTTCTCTTGCTGCCCTCGGCGGCACGCTTGGACGTACCATGTCCCCAATTGCAGGTGCAACTATCATCTGTGCCGGTATAGCTGGCTGTAACCCAATTGAAGTTGCTAAGCGTAATGCTTTGGGTGTCACACTTGCTTTGATTGTTGGTATGATGATTATTCTTTAAACCAATGTTACAAAAAATATGTTTTTTTAGCTTGCCGCTTTTTAGCGGCAGGCTTTTTTTATTTCTGGTCGAATAAACTATAATGTATCTTTTTTTGGAGGTTATATGTTGATAAATGATTTTGTGCAGGAGCTGCAGCAATATAGTGCGCCTTTGGTGTTTAATCCTTGGGCTGATTATGATGAATTAAATGATATAGGTCCTGTTGCGCCTGTAATACGTGCTGCTAATCTAAAAAGGTATCTTGAATTAAGGAGTAATGCCCGCTATCTTTTTATTGCGGAAGGGCTGGGGTATCAGGGAGGACATTTCTCCGGC
>JBOFWD010000066.1:0-3920 GCA_051653445.1 Acidaminococcaceae bacterium
AGGTGAGAGGTTTTTATTACATCGCTGTGCTCTAAATCAGCTATTGTTTGTGCAACCTTAATTATCCTGTCATGACTGCGCGCGCTCAAGCCTAACGCAACAAATGCTTTTTGCAATAGTTGCTCGGTCTGTGGTGTCATGTGACATTGTTTTTTGATTTCACGCCTGCTCATTTCTGCGTTACAATGCAAGCCCGTCCCTTTCAGCCTTTCCAATTGCAAGTCTCTTGCTGCAATAACCCTTTTACGTATATCAGCTGAAGATTCAGTGTTGTTATCTGCCTTCATTTCCTTATATTCCAGCCTTGGCACATGAATTTGTATGTCTATCCTGTCTAGCAACGGGCCCGAAATCTTTTTGTGATAACGCTCAATATCACCGATACGACAGCTGCATTCATGCACGCCATCGTTTTCGCCATAGAAACCGCAAGGACATGGGTTTTCAGCCGAAACCAGAATGAAGGTTGCCGGAAAAGACAAGGTAGCTTGTACGCGGCTGATTGTGACAAAGCCGTCTTCCAATGGCTGCCTTAATACTTCCAGGGACATGCGCGAAAACTCAGGCAATTCATCGAGAAATAAAACTCCATTATGACTTAAAGTAACTTCTCCTGGTTTTGGGATACTACCGCCGCCAATAAGCGCGCTGTGTGATATCGTATGATGAGGACTGCGAAAAGGTCTTTCCAACATCAACCCTTGTTTTCTGTTTAAAAGACCGGCAATACTATATATTTTGGTAACTTCCAAAGCTTCTTCTTCCGTCATCGGCGGCAAAATAGTCGGCAGTCTTCGGGCAAGCATCGTTTTGCCCGCACCCGGTGCTCCTACCATGCGTACATTGTGTCCGCCCGCTGCAGCTATTTCAAGTGCTCTTTTTGCAACAACCTGACCTTGAACATCAGAAAAATCAACATTATAAACACAGCTGCTTTCAATGCTCATCTTTCTTTTGCTCAATGCCTCAAGTATTTCTGTTTTCTCCAAATGCATTGCCAGTTGGGTCAAAGATTCCGGCGCAAAAACTTCTATGCCGTCAACCAGTTCGCCTTCCGCCGCATTCCCTGGTGGAATAAATATCTCTTTTCTGCCGGCATCTTTAGCCTTAATTATCATCGGTAAAATACCGCTTACTTCGCGGATGCCTCCATCTAGAGCAAGTTCCCCGACAAAAACTTTGTCACAGATAGCTTCGGCATTTATTTGACCACTGCCGCATAAAATGCCGATAGCTATCGGCAGATCCAGGCCGGAGCCGTCCTTTTTAAAGTCCGCAGGAGCGAGATTGACCGTTATCCGCGTCATGGGAAACTTATACCCTGAATTTTTAAGAGCCGCCCTTACCCGTTCTCGCGATTCCCTTACTGCCGTGTCAGGCAATCCCACCAATTCAAAAGCAGGCAGGCCGTTTGAAATATCAACCTCAACAATTATTTCTTCACCATTAATACCGCATGTAGTCTCCCCGAAGGTTTTTGCATACATGTCATTCGCCACCTAATTTAGATTAGAAACAATTTGGGATATGGTTGAGTCTGAAATTGTTGCCTTCAACCACTATCTCAATAACATCAAATCTGAAATTTTTATAATATTGATGACTGTCCTGCAAATAATGCAGTGCTGTTGCATGGATTTTTGCTTGTTTAGTTTTAGTCACTGCTTCCGCCGGTATGCCAAATTTCAATGTTTTGCGGGTTTTTACTTCAACAAAAACTATTTCTGCGTTTTTACCGGCAATAATATCAATTTCACCCACTCTGCAGCGATAGTTACGAGAAATTATTTTATAATTATGAGCTTCTAAATACCTGCAAGCCTCATCCTCTCCCCATTGGCCAAAAGTTGCTCTGGCATGCATCTGGGTCGCTTCCTTTCTTTATTGCTATTTTAATACAACCAGCTTGCTTTTATCATCAACCTCAGCAGATAACATCTCTGAAGCTAAACTCTTAATCGGTTCGTAAGACCTTCGATGCCAAATAGTTGCCCCATATTTTTGGATGGCCTCCATGTGCTTCTGGCTGCCGTATCCCTTGTTGGAAGCAAAATCATATTCAGGATATTCTTTATCAATATCGCACATTATTCTGTCTCTGGTTACCTTCGCAATGACAGAAGCTGCTGCAATAGAGGCACTTAACGCATCACCATGAATCAAAGGTACTGTCTTCACATCCCCGGCGTCTACCGGCATAGCATCTACCAATGCTACTGTCGGCTTTGGGCTTAAATGCGCTAAAACCTTTTCCATGCTAAGCTTCGTGGCTTGATAAATATTATGTTGGTCTATTTCTCTTACGGACACTATATTCATTACTATCGAAATGGCCTTTTGACATACTTCTTCATAAAGACGCTCCCTGACCTTGGCGGATAATTTTTTGGAGTCATTTAAGCCACTTATAAAAATTTTTTCAGGCAATATAACAGAAGCAACGACTAACGGTCCTGCTAGCGGTCCTCGTCCGGCTTCATCAACGCCGGCAACATAAGTAATTCCTTGCTGCCAATATTCTTTTTCAAAAGCAAGCATTTTGGCAAAACGCTCTTTTTCCTTAAATTCCGCCTCGATTCTTCTTTTATAAGCAGCATAAAGTTTCTGCACGCCTAATCGCTCATCACTGGCAATTAATGCAATTTCTTCCTTTGAAGGTTCTTGCGACAATATTGTTTTTATTTCAGCTATATTCATGCCATAACACCTCATAAAAAAACAGGGCCAAAATGGTCCTGTTTATTTTCTATCCGGATTATCCAGTGTAAAGCGCCCCAAACGTCCGGTTCGGAAATCTCGCAACACCAACTGTATTACTTTTTCAATATCAGGCACACCGCCGGTTTTTAAGCACCCTCGTGCAGCGGCAATCTTGTGCAAAATATCTTCGGCAGAATCTGCCGCCAAGATTTCGGCACCATACTTTTCAGAAAGTTCTTTACCGTAATTCATTTTCAATATTTCAATCAACAGCATGACTGCTTGTTCTCGGTCAAAAACGTCTTCCTTGATAGCGCCTGTCACAGCAAGACAAAAGCCAATCTCAGGATCGTCGAATTTCGGCCATAAAACACCTGGTGTATCCAATAATTCCAAGCCTTTGGCAATCGTGATCCATTGCTGTCCACGCGTTACGCCGGGCCTGTCAGCAGCAATAACCTTATTTTTACCCACCAGACGATTTATAAGTGTTGATTTGCCAACGTTAGGAACGCCGACAATCATAACACGAATCGGACGATTCTTTACGCCTTTTTTAGCCCATTTCTCGCTTACCGGCTTGGCAATTTCCTGAACTGCACTAATTAACTGCTTAACACCTTTACCAGTAGCACAATCAACCTTTACTACGGTTAATCCGTTATTTTTAAAAATTTGCAGCCATGTATCCGTTTTTACCGGATCAGCCATATCAATCTTGTTTAAAGCAACAAGTTTAGGTTTATTGCCGAGCATTTCAAGCAACATCGGGTTTGTACTGGAACGCGGTATCCTGGCATCCAGCATTTCAATAACTACGTCAACTAACTTCAATTGCGTTTCCATCATGCGCTTTGCTTTTGTCATATGGCCCGGAAACCATTGAATTTTAAAGTCCATAGTTACTTCCCTCCTTTACTGCACTCACGGCAGCGTCCTGCCTTTTTCAAAAGGCCAGAAAATTACACTTGCCTTACCTTTAACAAGTTTCAAAGGAACGAAGCCAACATCACTGTAACGGCTGTCTTCCGAATTATTGCGGTTATCGCCCAGAACAAAAATATGGTCTTTAGGCACTACCGATTTGCGATAAGTACTATGGTTAGGCTCTTTGATATAGGCCTCTTTTTTCAAGGCACCATTCACATAGACCTGTCCATCACGAATTTCTATAGTATCGCCACCAACAGCAATTACTCTTTTAATGAAATCTCGGCTTT
>JBOFWD010000067.1:0-4253 GCA_051653445.1 Acidaminococcaceae bacterium
AGAAAGTTATTGGCTGGATACTACGAGACTGAAGGTAACAGCGAAAAATCAGCCTTGGGTAGAATATGAAGTTTGGGTATTTGTAGGTTATAAGGACACAGGGCGACGTAAAAGGATAAGTAATCGGCAGAAGTATAAACTGCCAACTAACGGCTATGAAAATCTGGGTACATCCCTAAAACATTTTTTATTTCAATTTAACCTTAATACGCATGAAGTAATCTGTGCAATCAAGGGTTATACTGACTATACCGATTATGGACTTATCCTCGATTTTCAGCAAAGTGAAAATATCTGCTGGAGTCAGGTTATTCCGGGGAGCATCAGAGACAATATCTTTAAAAAAACAACTAAATATGTTGTGGAAAAAAGAACAAATAATGTGCTGGCTGACTAGGAAGTAAAGTAAAAGGTCATTTTTTGATACAAACAATACACAAAATTTTCTGAAAAGTAACTTGCTGTTTAATGGTTTTTAAGTTATAATTAAAACAGAAAGAGATAAGGTCATAGGCAACGAGAGAGTTTAGGCAAATTAGTCGTTTGGATGGCGGTTTCTCTTAGTAGTCGGAAAGTTTCTGTATGGAACAGACTGTTGATGGAGGTAACTCTCAAGCCTATGTAAAAAGAGGGCGGCACGGTGGCTGCCCTCTCAATAGAGGAAAAGCACCCCGCAAGGGTGTTTCGGATATGTTTTCCGGCGATGTCTGAAGGTCTTGGCTTCAGAAGGCAGGACAGTAGGGATTTTCCCGTGAAAGCATATCGAAAGAGGAGCGGAATGAGTTAGTTCCGCTCCTCGCTTTTATTTTACTTTTTTGATGATGTTATCAACTATTGCTTGCAGCGCTTCTTTTGTTTTGAAACTCATTGCTGCTGTTGGACTTCCGTTGTCTTCGCTCTCTACTACTTGCGGATCTATTGGCAGTTTACCAAGAAATGATATGCTTCGTTCCGCTGCAAGTTTCGCACCGCCGCCGCTTCTAAAAATATTATGGATTGAGCCGCAATCCGGACAGATAAAACCGCTCATGTTTTCAATTATGCCAAGAATATCAAGCTCGGCTTGTTGACAGAAACTGAGTGATTTACGTACATCCGCCAGAGAAACTTCTTGCGGAGTTGTAACGATGACAGCCTGAGCATCTTTGATTGTTTGTATGATAGTAAGCGGTTCATCGCCGGTTCCGGGAGGACAGTCGATAATAAGGTAATCAAGCTCTGACCATTTGGTATCGGACAAGAATTGCCTTATTACGCCTATTTTTAAAGGTCCGCGCCAAATCAAAGCTTCGTCCGGATCAGCCAAAAGTCCTTGGACTGTCATCACTTCCAAACATTCATTGTATTGATAAGGTAGCAGTTGATTGCCGTCGGCATTTAAGGGGATGCCGGTCAACCCCAAAATGCCTGCTATGCTAGGCCCGTGCAGATCAACATCCAACAAACCAACCCTATAACCTTTTTCACTCAGTGCTATGGCAAGATTGGCAGCGATGGTGCTTTTGCCAACACCACCTTTGCCGCTCATGACCACTAATTTATGTTTTACTTTACTGAGAAATGCATTTATTTTTTCATCTTGTTCTTTAAATGTTTTGTCATTGCAATTATCGCTGGTTGCGCAAGTATCACAGTTTTTATCACAACTCATAATATCACTCCCATAATGTTTATTTAACATACTCTTTAATATATAGCCATTGAATTACCTTGTCAATTATAAGAATTAAGCTTAGAATAGTATAAAATCTAGTTGAAAGGAAGAGGGAGCAATTTTGGAATTGCAATTTATTTTATTGGTTTCAATGATTATTTTTGCTGCCAGTCTTGTTCAGGCTGTTACGGGCTTTGGCTTTGCTCTTGTCGCTGCGCCTTTTCTTACCTTTGTTATGGGCGCAAAGGAAACAGTTATTTTTCTTCTTTTCAGCGGTATGTTTATGAAATCGATCATGTTTGTCAAAACGTGGAAAGACGGTAGTTTAAGTCAGGTATTGCTGTTATTTGTCGGCAGTATTCTTGGCGCATTGCCGGGAGCCTATTTTTTGAAAAATGCCAGCGCCAGTTCTGTTAAAGTTTTTATAGGTTTGAGTCTGTTGGCGGCAACGATTGCCCTCATCAAAAATTTTAAAGTACAGATAGTTCACAAGCGTTTGACTCAACTCACTTATGGCTTTGTCAGCGGGTTTTGCGGCGCAAGCGCTGGATTGAACGGACCTCCGATAGTTTGTTATTATCTTAATGAAAATTTACCTAAAGAATTAATGAGAGCAAATTTGGTACGATTCTTTCTTCTTGGCAACGCCGGTACTTTATTGTTGAGTTATTTTTTTGGGTCTTTTCATCCTGCAGAAATGCTTAATATTACTTTGTTGTCGATTCCGGCAATGCTTGCTGGCTGGGCATTGGGGGAAAGAATATTTTACAAAATCAATCCTTTGATTTTCAAACGTTTGACTATTGCCACTGTTTTTGCAAGTGCTCTCATTACCTTGCTTAGCGGTATTGTCTAAAATATAATTGGTGTTAACAATTTTGTGAAAAGGCGAAATAAAAGATTGGAGATACAGGATAATGTAATATTGTTTACAGTGAATTTAAAAATAATAAAAGTGTAAATATTTTCCTTGACAAGTCTACTGGTGCAAGGTAAGATAACGACAATTAATCTGGAAATATGAATTACAGGTGGCTACATAATGAAATCTCATTTGATGCAAAAATTGGCAGTTGAATACGCGTTTACTTTTAACCAAGGCTATTATTTTAGCACTTGGTATTTTGCATGCGATCAACTAAATAGCTCAATTAGCGTGAATAGAGGCCGAAAAGGTAGCGATGAATATTAATTCCTGATATGTGATATTGTCATCGAGCAGGCTCTTTTACGGAGCCTGCTTTTTTATTTGTTCAAAGTACTGAAGCAGTCATAATGAAAAGAAAAATATAAGGAAAAAGGTGATTTTAGCATGATTATCGTAATGAAACCAGGGACCCCGGATGCGGAAGCAAAAAAAGTACAGGAAAGTTTGGAAAAACAAGGCTTTTACATTAATATAAGTAAAGGGTTGAACTACTGTATCCTTGGCGTTGTAGGTGATACAAGCACTTTTGACCCGAAACGCATTACGGTAAATGATTATGTAGAAAAAGTCATGCGTGTCCAGGAACCATTCAAACGTGCCAATCGCATGTTCCATCCGGAAAACACAGTTGTTGATGTCGGCGGCGTACAGATTGGCGGTAAAAAAATAGCTGTAATCGCCGGACCCTGCTCTATTGAGACTGACGAACAGATGAACTCTGTTGCTAAATCGGTCAAGGAAGCTGGCGCCGTACTCTTGCGCGGCGGCGCCTTTAAACCTCGTACCTCGCCGTATTCCTTCCAGGGACTGAAGGAAAAAGGTTTGGAAATGCTTAAGGAAGCCGGAAAGGCCAATGGTTTGCCAATAGTAACAGAAATTATGTCAGTGGACAAAATTGAGAGATTTGTGGAAGATGTCGATCTGATACAGGTGGGCGCGCGTAACATGCAGAACTTTGAATTACTGAAGGAACTGGGCAAGACAAAGGTTCCTATTTTGCTGAAACGCGGACTGTCTGCTACGATTGAAGAATGGATCATGTCTGCCGAATACATTATGGCAGGTGGCAACGAAAATGTTATTCTTTGCGAACGCGGTATTCGTACTTACGAAACTTACACACGCAATACTCTTGATTTGAGTGCTATTCCTGCAGTGAAAAAATTGAGCCATCTGCCGGTAATAGTCGATCCGAGCCATGCTGCCGGGATGTGGTGGATGGTGGAACCGCTAGCTAAAGCAGCTATAGCGGTAGGTGCGGACGGTTTGATGATTGAAGTGCATAACGACCCGGAAAACGCATGGTGTGATGGTGCGCAATCGTTGAAGCCGGAACGTTTTGCGTCGTTAATGAAGGACTTGAAGGAAATAGCAAAGATTGTTGACCGAGAACTTTAATTATTTGTTTTAATATTATAAAAATATTTCGCAGAGGAGATACTAATTATGATTATTGTATTGAAACCAGGAGCGCCTGAAAATGAACGCAGAAGATTAAAAGAAATGCTTTTGCGGGAAGGATTTCAGGTTAATGAGATAGTTGGCGTTAATATGACTATCTATGGTGTTATCGGTGATACAAGCACTTTTGACCCGAAACGCATTACGGTAAATGATTATGTAGAAAAAGTCATGCGTGTCCAGGAACCATTCAAACGTGCCAATCGCATG
>JBOFWD010000068.1:0-9124 GCA_051653445.1 Acidaminococcaceae bacterium
GGCCTCTCCGGCGGCAAAGACAGCATGTTTCTCACGGCAGCGTTAGCCGAAGCGCAAAAGTATTCCCCAGTTAAATTCGAACTTGCCTGCTACACCGTTGACGGTATGTTCAGCCCCGACTTTCCTGAGAAAGAACTGCAGGCTTTCTGTGCAAGCTATGGCCTAAAGCATTATCACGAAAAAGTCAACGTAATGGAAGCCTGGCAAAATAAGGGCAGCACCCCTTGCTTTACTTGTGCCTTTTTTAGGCGGGGCGCAACTAACCGCAAAGCAAAAGAACTCGGTTTTAATAAAATTGCCCTGGCCCACCATCATGATGACGCAGTGGAAACTTTCCTGATGAACGTTCTGACATCCGGCCAATTACGTACCTTCCTGCCGGCAACCAAACTTTCACGCTCCGGTCTTACCGTCTTAAGGCCTCTGCTTTATTACAGAGAGGCGGAAATCATCGCGGCCGGCAAAACAATCGGTTTGCAGCCGCTGAAAAACCCTTGTCCCTATGATGGCCGCACCAAACGTCAGGAAATAAAAGAGCATATTGAAGCGCTGACTGCCATCAGTCCGGAAGTCTACGACCACCTTGCGGCCGCTATGCGCAACGCGCCCAATCAGGAGCTATGGCCTGAAGCTTTGCCACAGCAGACCATGGTGAAAAAATTCCATGAGTTCTGGCAGAAAAAAGGCAAAAAACAATAATAACGCCCTGCCCCAAAGGCAAAGCGTCATATTTGGTCAAAAAAAATCAGTACGTCAGACTTACTGCGCCTTTTTCCGTTAGCAGCACCGTATGCTCCCATTGAGCTGATGGCATACCGTCTATAGTGAGAGCCGTCCAATCATTGCCCGCATCAACATAAATATCTTTCTTACCCATATTAATCATTGGTTCAATAGTGAAAATCATGCCGGGAACTAACAGCATCCCGGTATTTTTTTTGCCCACATGACAAACAAAAGGTTCTTCATGAAACTCTATGCCAACGCCATGTCCGCCGAATTCACGCACTACTGAATAACCGCGTTTGTGCGCATAATTACCGATCGCAGCACCGATATCGCCCAAGCGAGCCCACGGCTTGGCCGCTTCAATGCCTATGCGCAGGCATTCTTTGGTAATGGCCACAAGATCCTGCTTCTTTTTGTCAACCTTACCAATCATGAACATACGCGAGGCATCAGAATAATAGCCTTTGTAAATCGTTGAAACATCCACATTAACGATATCTCCGCTTTTCAAAATGACATTTTTGTCCGGGATACCATGGCAAACTTCTTCGTTGACTGAAGTACAGCAGCTCTTTGGGAAACCCATAAAATTCAACGGTGCAGGAATAGCGCCATGAGCAACCGTATAATCATACACAAGAACATTAATATCCTCTGTGCTCATACCCGCCTTAATGTGCTGTTCGACGTAATCAAGCACGCCGGTATTGATATCGCAGGATGCTTTAATGCCGGCAATCTGTTCCTGTGTTTTCAACATGGAAAGATCCGGCACTTCGTATCCTTTTTCTTTATATTCCTGTATCTTTTTTTCAATGGGCAGATGGCATTCGCTATAAGCCTTGCCGCTGCCGCACCAACATGGTGAGTCTTTTTCCGGCATATTTTTTACTCCTTTGTACATTGTATTACTTATTATAGCACTTTTCCCTCTATTGCGCTCTCATGTTTCTGTGATAAACTATAAGTTGATAATTCTTTGGAAAGGACTGTTCTATGGAAACTTTATCCTATTATTTCAATACCATGTTTTTTTACTTCACGGAGTACGTTATGCACTTTGATCGCTATATTCCAGCTATCATGCAGGATTATGGTGCTTTGATTTACTTTTTGCTGTTCGCAATTTTTTTCTGTGAGACAGGCCTGGTTGTTACCCCTTTTCTGCCCGGCGACTCTTTACTATTCGCTTGCGGTGCTCTTGCAGCAACAGCAGACAGCCTGCATTTGCCAACTCTCTTTATCATTTGCCTTACCGCAGCCATCCTCGGAGATGCCTGCAACTATATGATCGGCGAAAAGCTTGGGCATCAACTGATTGCCCGCCACAATCGCTTAATCAGACCCGAGCACATTGAAAAAGCCCAGCATTTCTACGAAAAACATGGGCATAAAGCCATTTTTCTAGCTCGTTTCGTACCAATCGTCCGTACTTTTGCACCATTCGTTGCCGGTATCGGCAACATGCATTACCGTACTTTCGCTGTCTACAATGTCATTGGCGCCATTGCCTGGGTTACTCTTTTCATCGGTGCCGGTTATTTCTTCGGTAATATGCCTTTTGTAAAAAACAACTTTTCTAATGTAACCTTGGGTATAATTGTATTTTCCGTCTTGCCGATAGTTATTGAGATAATCAGAGCAAGAAAAGGAAATAACTAATCAACAAAGGGAGTAATTTTATGTACGCTTTTATCAATGACTACTCCGAAGGTGGCCATCCCCTGATTATGCAAAAACTGATGGACACGAACATGGAGCAGACAGGTGTTTATGGCAGCGATCAATATTGTGATGCAGCCAAGGCGCTCATCAAAAAAGCCTGTGGACGTGAAGATGCCGATGTTCATCTTTTTATCGGTGGTACACAGACTAACTTCACGATCATCAGCGCGGCGCTAAGATCTTACCAAGGTGTTTACTCCTCTTTTATTGGTCACATCAACACACACGAAGCCGGTGCGATTGAACACACAGGGCACAAAGTATTGGAACTATCGACCGCTAACGGCAAACTGACAGCAAAGCAGATTGAAGAAAGCCATCTCAGCTATTTGAATGACCCAAGTCGCGAACATTGGGTACAGCCAAAAATGGTTTATATCTCGCATCCTTCGGAGGTCGGCACCCTTTATACAAAAAAAAGAACTGGAAGCCCTTTCCGCAACCTGCAAAAAATACGGCCTCTATCTCTTTCTTGATGGTGCGCGTCTTGGCTATGGGCTCGTTTCACCCGGCACGGACCTCACGCTGCAAGATATCGCCAGGCTGTGTGATGTCTTTTACATCGGCGGCACCAAATGCGGCGCACTCTTCGGCGAAGCAGCCGTCATCCTTAATCCTGAGTTGAAACCGGATTTTCGTACTATAATGAAACAAAACGGTGCGGTCTTAGCGAAAGGGCGTCTGCTGGGCCTGCAGTTCCAAACTCTTTTTACAGACAATCTCTATGAAAAAATATGCAGGCATGGCATTGACATGGCTATGCTGCTAAAGAAAGCTTTTGAAGAAAAAGGCTTACCTTTTGTTGCAGAATCCTTTACCAATCAGCAGTTCCCTATTCTGACAGAAGCAATGTATGAAAGACTCACAACCAGATACGGCATCGGCTCCTGGGAAGTCTTTGACAACGGAACCAGGGCAGTACGTTTCTGTACCAGCTGGGCAACTTCCGAACAGCAAGTGCAGAATTTAATCAATGATTTAAAAACTTTATAAAGATAATAAAAACGGTGATTCTTTTGAAAAGAATCACCGTTTTTATTATCTTTGTCGGGAAAGCAAGAATACCGTACCCAAAATGCAGGCCACACCGATACTGTCCGGTATGCCGAAATCGACATTTAAAAGAACTACCGACAGCACAACGGAAGAAAGCGGTTCTACCGAGGCCAGTGCGCCTACTTCCGCAGGCTTGATATATTTCGTGCTTTCCAGATATGTGTAAAAAGCAATAATAGTACCAAAAATAATTACTGACAACAAAGCAAAAAAAGTATAAATATCCCAGATACCAATGAACGGCCAAGGTTTGCGCACTAACGTCAAGACGCCGCCGCCAATTACCATAGCCCAGCCAACAACTATAGCAGAGGAATACTTCAGCAGAAGCTCCTTAGGCTGAACAGTATAAAAAGCCATGGCAAAAGCGGACAAAATACCCCAAAAAAGCGTTTCCTCTGAAACAGCGAGCTTGTCCCACTGCCCCTTGGTAATCAGAAGATAAGTACCAAACATTGCTAAGGCCACCGCCAAAACTTCAGTTTGGTCGGGTCTGCGCTTTAACTTCCAGACGCTGTAAAGCAAGACGATGACAGGCATCAGGTACTGCAGTATCGTTGCCGTTGCAGCATTACCGCTATTAATCGCCAGATAATAAGTGTATTGCGTTGCCATCATGCCAAAAATACCGAAAATAATAATTTGCCTTCTATACTTTGCATTTTTCCAGATGGCAGAAACGTCTCCGCCGCCGTGATAATTGAAAAGCAACATGATAATACCCGCTATAAGCATACGAACGCTGGCAAGCCAAGTCGGATCAAGATGCTTTATTTCAAACAAATACTGCACAGCCACTCCTGACGCACCCCATAAGGAAGCACCGCCGAGGACCATGAGTATACCCTTTTTCCTGCTGTCTGCCGCCTTCAATCGCATACCGCCATTCGCAAATATATTTTTCAATACTTCCTGCGCAGCTTCTAAAACTTAACGAAAAACCTCTGTGAGCGGTGGTATTACCTGCTTCTTACGTGAAAGACAACCAGGCAGATAATAGAATCCTTCTTCTGTGCGTTCGCCAAAGGCTGGTATCAGAATGCTTTGAGGTTCTCCTGCGACCAACAAATCACTTGCCTGTCCCAAAATATCAGTTACCAGCAGCAGCGCAAAATCATAGCCATCTTCTTTCTTCAATGCTTGCAATGCCGTCTGTAACTCTGGGTATTTAGTCTTTGCATATTCACGGTCCATAATATTTACTTGTGCTACGCCAACTTTTTGTTCGCCGAAATCAAATTCCTTGATATCATTCCGAACGATATCTGCTGCTGCCATGGTATCAAGAACATCGCCCTGTCTGAGCAGTTTCATTGCATATGCTTCAATATCTTCAACGCCGGCTATGCCTGCTAGTTTCAAAGCGGTTTCATTGTCTACAGGTGTCGCTGTAGGTGACCTGAAGAGCAAGGTATCAGAAACTATTGCCGACATCAATAACCCTGCAATTTTCGGATCCATTTCAACTCCACGATGGAAAATCAGATTAGCAACAATGGTAGCCGTAGAACCAACAGGTTCCTGCCTGATATAGATAGGTGCACTGGTGGTCAGGCCGCCAAGTCTGTGATGATCAATTATTTCTAAGATACGAGCTTCTTCCACGCCTTCAACTGCCTGGCTACGCTCATTATGATCGACCAGAATTACCTCGCTGTGCGGATGTTCCATAATGCTTTGCTGGTCTACAGTACCAATATACTTGCCTTTTTCTATAACCGGATAGCAGATAAAATCCGTAGCAGCCATTTTGGCCTGCACTTCTGCAAAAAGATCGGCATTAGTGAAACTCACCACTTCTCTTGTCATCAGGAATTTCACCGGTACGCTCTGATTGATAAGTCTTGCAGCCTTATAAGTATCGTGCGGAGTAGTGATGATAAGAGCATCCATTTTTTCCGCCAGTTGCAACACTTCGTTTTCAACTTTGGTATCCCTCGTCAAAATCAAGCAGGCAACACCTGCATGAAGTGCAGCAAGCTGTGCCTCAAGGCGATCACCTATAATCAGGATATCCTGTTTGCCAATGGAAGCATTGATAGTATCAACTGCGGAAGCTCCGATTTTGATCTTGCCGGAGAATCTTTTCTCCAAATTTCCACAAAACAGTTTTCCGTCAAGTGCAGCTAAAATGCTTTTGTAATAAACTTCTGCCTCATGCAAGTCATGAATAGACATTTCGTCGTAATAACGCATTGCCAAGTCCTTGACAGCAATCATACCGACAAGTTTGCCCGTTTCTTCTACAACAGGCAACGCTCGCAGGTTTTGCTCAGCAAAAATCTTACCTGCTTCGTGCAATGTAGTTTCCGGCAAAACACTTGGTGTCGCCTTGAACTTGATATCCCCCAGACGCGGATACAAATCATTAATCAATACCGGTGCAGGCACTTTAAAATAATCAAGAACAAACTGCGTTTCCGGATTTACTTTTCCTGCCCTGGCAGGGATGGCATGAACACCCAGCTTTTCTTTCAGATAAGCATAAGCAATGGCAGAACAAATAGAATCAGTATCAGGATTAAGATGCCCGATAACCAAAACTGGTTTCTTCACAAAAAATCCTCCTTTATATATACAATCAAAAATGTCAATTGCCTGAGAAAGTAACTATACCTGCCGACATAGAAGGTTTCGCCCTTATAGAAACAAAGCTCCTGCTACAGAAATTGTGGCAGGAGTTTTTATCTTATAAGTTATATTTGAGAAAGCATTTCGAAAATCTGCCTTAATACTTGCTGTTGTTTTCCTTTTTGCGTCGGCCGCCTAACTCGGCAAGCAAGTCTCCAGGCTGAATATTATGGTAGGCCAAGAGTACCAGACAATGATACCACAAATCGCTCATCTCGTAAACAATTTCCTTACAGTCATCGTTTTTGGAAGCAATAATAGTTTCGGCCGATTCCTCGCCAACTTTTTTCAAAATCTTATCCTGACCTGACATGAAAAGGTATCTTGTGTAAGATTTATCACTGCCGCCTTCTTTTTTATCCTGAATTACAGCATACAGTTCGGTCAGCACACTGGGGAAATTCGCTTCGCCGATAGCAGGCAGATTCTTACCTTCGCCGCTGTTCCACAGGGGATAACTGAAACAGGAATAACTTCCGGTATGACAAGCGTTTCCGCTTTGTTCAACCTTCAAAAGCAACGTGTCCCCATCACAATCATAAGTTATACTTAGCACTTTCTGCATGTGTCCAGAGGTAGCACCTTTATTCCATAATTCCTGGCGGCTGCGGCTCCAAAACCATGTATAACCTGTTTCTACCGTTCTTGCCAAAGATTCTTCATTCATATAAGCAAGCATCAAGACCGCATTGGTCTTCGCATCCTGGACAACAGCAGGAATAAGTCCTTTTTCATCAAATTTCAGATTTGCAAAATCAATTCTCATAATCTTACCTCCACTCCCCGGCTGCGCAAATATTCTTTCACTTGCCGGATGCTGAATTTTTTATAATGAAAGACTGATGCCGCTAACACAGCATCTGCTTTCCCTGCCGTCAATACATCATAGAAATGCTCCAATTCACCCGCACCGCCAGACGCAATGACAGGTACCGGCACCGCCTCCGAAACAGCACGCGTCAATGGAATATCATAGCCGTTTTTGGTGCCATCACAATCCATGCTCGTCAGAAGAATTTCCCCTGCGCCCAAGCTGACGGCATGTTTTACCCAGGTTAGTACATCAAGCCCTGTAGGTGTTCTGCCGCCATTGACGTAAACTTCCCATTTGTTTTCAGCTACGCGTTTCGCATCAACAGCCAGCACGATGCACTGACTGCCAAAAAGCCTGGCGCCTTCGCTGATCAGCTCCGGATTTTTCACCGCGGCAGTATTCAACGAAGTTTTATCAGCGCCGGCATTTAACGCATTACGTATATCGCTGGCCGTGCTGATGCCGCCGCCGACAGTAAGCGGCATAAAAACTTCGCCTGCCGTACGATTGATCACATCAAGCATAGCCTTCCGCTGCTCTACCGAAGCCGTGATATCAAGAAAAACCAGTTCATCGGCGGCTTCCTCATCGTAAATATGTGCAAGTTCAACCGGGTCACCGGCATCCTGCAAACCAACAAAGTTTGTACCTTTTACTACGCGCCCTGCTTTCACATCCAGACAGGGAATAATTCTCTTCGTATGCATTTTATTCCTCCTTAAGCGCAGCCAGAGCTTCTTTTAAATCAATGGCACCTGTATAAATGGCCTTGCCGATGATGCAGCCTTCAATACCGTCTGCAGCACGCGCCTGCAAAGCGTTGATATCTGCCATTGAAGCCACTCCTCCCGAGGCAATTACTTTAATTCCGCTGGCCTTGGCAAGTTCTGCTGTTGCTTCGACATTAACACCCGAGAGCATACCGTCCCTGCTGATATCAGTGAAAATAATATGTTCCACACCGACAGCAGCCATCTTTTTTGCCAATTCCTCAGCACCCATGCCGCCGCCAATACCCCAGCCATCGACAGCTACCTCGCCATTTTTAGCATCAATCCCGACTACAACCTGCCCTGGAAATTTCTGGCACGCCTCGCGCACAAGTTCCGGATTGCGGACAGCAACGGATCCAAGAATCACACGGGCAACACCCAAAGCAAGCATGCTTTCTATATTGGCCAACGTGCGGATACCGCCGCCGACCTGCACAGGAATTTTCACTTTTGCCAAAATTCTTTTGATTACCTCGGTATTGGCACTCTGACCAGCCAAAGCACCGTCAAGATCGACAACATGCAAGTATTCAGCACCTGCATCCGCCCAGCGTACTGCCATTTCTGCCGGGTCCTCGGCAAAAACAGTTTCACACTCGAATTTGCCTTCCGTTAGCCGCACGCAGCGGCCATTTCGAATATCTATCGCAGGAAAAAGAATCATAACTGCCACTCCTTAAAGGATTGTAAAATACCTAAACCAACTTTGCTCGACTTCTCCGGATGAAACTGCACCGCCTGGACATTATCCCTGCCAACAGCTGCTGTCACCTCGGTTCCATAGTCGCAAACAGCCGTGATAATTTTTTTGTCTTCCGGCACCGCGTGAAAACTATGTACAAAATACACATAGCCATCCATTGCCTTGGCAAGAAGAGGCGAAGGTGTTTTTGCCACAAGCCGGTTCCAGCCCATGTGCGGAACCTTCAAATCCGTCTTGATTTTTTGCACCTGGCCCTTAAAAAAGCCTAGTCCACGGATACCGGGAGCTTCCTCACTGCCTTCAAACAATAACTGCAGTCCCAGGCAAATACCCAGAAAAGGTTTGCCGCTGGCGAGCGTTTCCTTAATGACAGGTACCAGTCCATATTTTTCCAGATTCAGCATGCAATCGCCAAAAGCACCGACACCCGGCAAAATTACTTTGTCAGCCTTTGATATCCTGGCTGCCTCGGAAGTAACCTCGACCTCGGCACCTACATATTTCATGGCCTTATTTACACTGTGCAGGTTGCCCATGCCATAATCAATAATTACAATCTTCTCGCTCATAATTTCCCCTTACTGCTCATAATTTCCCCTTACTGCTCATAACTCCCTTGACGCGTTTGTCAAAGGCCACGGCCTCGGCAAGCGCTCTGGCAAAAGCTTTAAAAATTGCTTCAATAATATGATG
>JBOFWD010000069.1:0-8161 GCA_051653445.1 Acidaminococcaceae bacterium
TAATTTCTACTGAACTATCCGCAGCAAGAGTATCCGTAGCTATCAGCGCCAGATATTTTAACAAATTCAGCTTATTGACGCCCGGAAACAAACAAACATGCAGCTTGGGCGATGAAAGGGATGCGCCGTCAGCAAGCGAAAACCAACCTGCGTAATAGCGGCTTTTAGCTACGATTACAGACGCAGCATCACGCCAGATGCCATCATCATCAATCATTACCTGAAATTTATACTGCCAGTCTTTCCATAACAGTTCACGTTTAACAAGTTCTGTCCCTTGAAGGACATAAGCAAATTTCGATAAATATTTCTTCTCTGTTTCGGAAATGCTATCAATAACCATTGAATCAATGCCTATACCGGCACAAGTCATAAAAACTCTGTTGTTTGCCTGTCCAAGCCAGACAGGAGTAACGGTGCCGCTGGAAACCTTTTTCACCCATTCCTGCGGATTGGTAGGCATCATAAGCTCTTTGGCGACCAAATTCACCGTACCCATAGGGTATACACTCATATAAGGCATTTTGTCGTTTTCAACAAAAACTTCCGTAATCGCCCGCAGCGTTCCGTCGCCTCCGGCCACAATCACCCAGTCGAAATCTTCGTCGCAGATTTTCTTGGCAATACCTCTGACTTCTTCAAATGACCTTATGCCTATTTCAGTAAAAGTACTGTCGCCGAGCATATTTTTCAGCAAACGCTTTACCTCATTTACTTTGCCGGCTCGGTCATTAAAAAGCTGTCTGCCTGAATTAGGATTAAAGACCATCATTACCTTTTTAAATTGCCTTATATCAACGCATTCTCTAAACATACTTTCTCATCACCTGTAGCGCTCTCATATATACTTTTGATTAAAAAATCCACTTTTTCCTGGATAAATAGTTCCAGACAACGACAATAGCACTTGCCGAAACCTTGGCTGCCATAGCATTCCAGGCCAAAAACCCGACAAACAAACCCATTAAGAGCAAATTAAACAAGAGACCAATCGCACTTACCAAAAAAACAAGCGAAAGTTCCTTTTTCCTGGCATAGCGTGTACCGCTGTTAAAAACAAAAATATTTCCCAGGACATAATGGCACAAAGTGGAAAACATAAAGGCCAAAGCTGTCGCCGGCAAATAATTTATATCCAGCCAATGATTGAGGCCGTAAAAACAGCCCCACTCAATTAATGCCGCCGTGCCGCCTATAAAAAGATAAATCAACACCTTGATTTTCTCGTTATCAGTATAGTCTATGCCAAAAATCTTCTTCTGTCCATCATTATTTTTCAAACGTCAAGTCACTACTTTCATAGGCTGTAAAAGCCCGTATCATGCCATTTCAGCACTATTTATTATACCACCGAGTATCCCTTGTTTAAGGCAGCCAGTCAGCTTGCTGATTTATTTTGCCTGCGTAATTCCTTGGAACGTGATAAAAACCAAGGAATTAAAAACTGTCTTTTCTTCCTCAGTGTTATCTTCGGCTTTGGACATTTTTTCAAAAACAGTGAGCGCTATTTGTTTCTTTTTCTTGGTAAGGCCATGCTGCTTAACACCGCGTGCTTTAACCGACCTGATGATAGCGTCAAGAACTTCCAGCGTCGTATTTTTACCCTCCGGCTTTAGATCTGTTGATTTTTTGATTTTTTCGCGCACCGCGTCGGTAACTTCCAAAAATTCATCTTCGCCCATTTCCCTTTGTTCCTTTTTTATATCTTCTGCCATATTTTTTCCTCCTACCATGATAATAGTTGATTTTTATTTAATTATTAATCATCTTCTTTTATAAGCACTAAATACTGCCATTGCCACACCTGCAACTGTACCGCTAAAGTCCAAGAAAATATCGCTGACCTGACCTGACCGGCCGATGCTGTGCAACTGTATATTCTCATCAACTACAGCAGTCAACAAGCCAATCAGCAACGCATAAGGAAGCCAAGTCCGGCGACAAACCTTGAAAACAGCGAAAGTTTTTGCTATAAAAAAAGATTCCAACGCGAATTCCGTAAAGTGAGCACATTTTCTGATTAAATGGTGAAGTTCCGCAGGTGGCATCTGAAAGCCCAACAAAAGCAAAAAACGCTGCGCTAAAGATGTGATAAATCCGCTTTCACTGTTAGAATCCACGGCATCCATCATTGAATTGCCAAAAATAAAAACCATAACCAATAAACTTAAAAATAAATACATTGTTTTTTTCATAGAAAGCACACCAAAACCTTTATCAATGCTGAATGACTATTGTTAATTATAATATACTCTTACATAAAAAGGTAGAAAATTCAAAGTTAATTTATCCTTATACAGAAAAAACACCGAGGCTACCGACCTCGGTGCTTGCATTTATTTTACAACTGAGCTATAACTTCTTCCAAATCCGGCAGCGTACGAATCTCGTATTTTTTTACCCAGCTTATGATACCATTTTCATCAATAAGGATATTTGCCCTTTTAGAAGCCCCATATTCCTCGCCAAAAACTCCATATGCCTTTGCCACCTTGCCCAATGGATGGAAATCAGCAAGAATTTTGATATTATTGAGCAACAGGATTTTTGCCCACGCAGATTTTGAAGGAGCTGAATCAACGCTCATTCCAAGCACAACTGCATTTTTTTCTTCAAACCGTTTGAAATTTCTTTCCAGGTCTCTCATCTGGTCAGTACATACAGAAGTCCAGGCCAGCGGGTGCCAGGACAATAAAACTTTCCGTCCGCGAAACTCACTCAAAGCAACATCTGCGCCGCTTTGATCCTTTAAAGTAAAATCAGGTGCTTTGTCACCAACCCTTATCATTTCTTCCAACTGCACTGCCTCCTTTTAAAACACGAAAATCACTCTTGCATCAGTCTTAAAAATATCGTCGCAAAGTATCTGTTTTCATGTTTACGTTAATTTATGCTTTTTTATACAAATATCTCAATTCTTCTTCTAATTGTATGCCTGTAGAAAGAAAATAGCAAACACAGGTAATTATTCTGCCATTATTGCTGAAACAGGACAGATATCAGCAGCTTGTCTTACACACTCCTCCAGATTATCTTCTACTTTTCCCTCGCCAATTTCTCCATCAATTTGCAAGGATGCCACAATCTGGCTTAATCCATCCTCAGCATTTTGTTCAAAAACGTGCGGACAGGTTCCCCAGCAGGCACCACAGCCAATACAAATATCTCTTTCAATAATTACTTTTGCCATATCGTTCACTCCCATCATAAAATAATTATGCCGTCGCTTTTAAACTTCGATAAATCAGGCGGTCTGCTTGACAATTACTACCTTCAAAAACACAATAAATCATCTTTGCCTACATTATAACTTCCAAGCCGCCATTATTACAATGAATATTCGGAATATTTTCTCTTACTATTCCGTCTTGCCCCCGCCGCAAAGCTCTGCACAGCAAAAAATTGTACAAACCGTCTTTTCCAGGCAAGGATTTCTGTCTTTAATGTTGAAACATACATTATGAGGTGATTAAAATGCCCTACTTCTACAGCAACTGCCACAAATTATATTATGAAGAAAAAGGTACCGGCGAGCTGCTCTTGATTCTCCCCGGCAACACCGCTTCTTCGGCAAATCACGCTGACGATATCGAATATTTCAGCAAATATTTCCATACAGTTTCCCTGGATTTCTGGGGAACAGGCAAGTCAGACAGACTCCGCAGCTGGACTCGCGAGTGGTGGTCAGATGCAGCTGAAGATACTGCCAACTTGATCAAACACCTCGGCCGCGACTCGGCTCACCTCATAGGCTGCAGCGGCGGCAGTGCTGTTGCATTGCTTTTGGCCGCAAAGCAGCCGGAAAAAGTTCGTTCAATCATTGCTGACAGCGAACTGCTCGATTACGAATATGACGATATGCTGCGTCTGTGCGTGGAAAACCGCAATATTCCGGACAAAGCACAAATAAACTTTTGGGAAAAAGCACATGGTGAAGATTGGTTCGAAGTAGTCCAAAAGGATAATGAAATCATGCTGGATATTGCCGCCAACGGCCATGTTTTCAAAGATATGCTCGATGATATAAGCTGCCCCGTACTGTTTTGCGGCGGCTTGCAGGAAGAAGAATATGTGCCGTATTTCGGCGATGCTCTGCTGGATATGGCCCGCCAAATCGAAAAAGCAGAGCTCTATCTCGTCAACGAGGGCGACCATCCTCTCATGTGGACCGCTAAAGACAAATTCAGGAACATGGCAATGGCCTTCTTGCGAAGAAATTAACCGCAGAAATTGTATTTTGTATGCACTTACTGACCTTGTTTGTGTTATTATTAAATTAAACATTATGATCGTTTTTCCAAGCACCGAATTATATAAGTGAAAGAATGGAAACTGGAAGGGAGATGAACAAAAGTCACCAACAGTATCTGAGTCGCCAGTCATTTTCTAATGCTATTATTTTTAGAAAGGGTGTTGCGAAATGTCTTTCAGTGTTGTAAGTGGTGTATTAAACATTTCTTTTGATTTGATCGGAACCGTTACTATAGCTTTATTGTTCTTGTTATTAGGATACTGGATTAAAAGTAAGATTTATGCTCTGGAAAAATTTTGTATTCCTGCCCCTGTAGTCGGTGGTTTTATCTTTGTTTTCATTCATTTTTTCATATATCTGAGCGGAACTGCCGTCTTCAAGTTTAACGCCACACTCCAGTCCGTCTTTATGCTAGCCTTTTTCACCAGCGTAGGACTATCAACCAGTTTGAAAATTCTGGTCACCGGCGGCAAACTTCTTGCACTTTACTGGATAGTCAATGTTTTCGTAACTATCCTGCAAACAGGCATCGGCGTCTTTATCGGTCCGGCAGTAGGCCTTGGCCCTCTATATGGCATCATGTCTGGCCCGGTCGCCTTGGTCGGAGGTCACGGCGGAGCGGCAGCTTATGGCTCGACGCTCGAAGGCATGGGCTATCCCGGCGCTTCCCTGGTTGGCCTGACTGCTGCCACTTTTGGTCTTGTCGTCGCCAGCCTGATTGGCGGCCCACTCAGTAGAAGGCTGATTGAAGTTTATCAACTGAAACCGGAA
The DNA here is from genome assembly GCA_051653445.1 of Acidaminococcaceae bacterium. GTDB lineage: Bacteria > Bacillota > Negativicutes > Acidaminococcales > Acidaminococcaceae > RZYP01. The sequence goes on from JBOFWD010000069.1 coordinate 5,024, forward strand.
GAAGACCAAAGCTTTCATATCGACACCAGCGCCTATGATTCCTCCAAATCCCAGGTTGAACTGACGCTCTTTAACGTGATGAGCAACATTGCCGCGCTCTTTGTTTGCATGTCCCTCGGCTCCCTCATCACTCTTTGGATCGGCTCTCTGATCAATATGGCGATACCCACCTATGTCGGCGCTATGTTTTTTGCGGTTTTAATCAGAAACCTGAATGACAGTATCAAACTTTATCCCTTCAGCCTCAAATTAAACGAAAGCATCGGCGATGTTTGTCTGGGCATTTATCTATCCATGGCACTGATCACCCTCAAATTGTGGGAACTTGCCGGGCTTGCAGGTCCGCTGCTTATTACCCTGATTATCCAATGCATCGTGCTGCTCATTCTTACCTACTTTGTCATTTTCAGAGTCTTGGGCAAAAACTATGACGCAGCAGTTATGTGCGGCGGGCTCATAGGTCATGACATCGGTTCGACGCCAACAGCGATTGCCAATATGACCACCGTCTTTGAACGCTATGGCATGTCGAAAAAAGCAATCATCATCGTGCCGATTGTCGGTGCGTTCCTGATAGACGTCTTCTACCAACCGTTCACTATTTATTGCATAAATTACTTTGCTAACCGCTAAGGAGGATGATTTGTATTATGGCAAAATTAGTTGAATTTGTTCCTAACTTCAGTGAAGGAAGAAACCTGGAAGTAGTAGAAAAAATTGTTGATGAAGCAAGAAAGGTCCCTGCGGTAAAAATTCTTGATTACTCAAGCGATAAAGACCATAACCGCTCAGTCGTGACGTTGATCGGCAACCCTGAAGACATCAAAACAGTAGCAATCAATATGGCGAAGGTCGCTATAGACCTTATTGATATGAACAGCCACACAGGAGCTCATCCGCGCTTCGGCGCTGTCGATGTCGTCCCTTTCACCCCTGTCTCCGACGTAACAATGGAGGAATGCATTGCATTGGCAAACGAAGTCGGCAAAGCAATGGGCGAAATGGGTATTCCGGTCTATCTTTATGAAGATGCCTGCACAAGGGAAGAACGCCGCAATCTTGCTGATGTCAGAAAAGGACAATACGAAGGCTTTTTCGAGAAAATCAAAGACCCCAAATGGCAGCCAGATTATGGTCCCCACGAAATGAATCCGCATACCGGTTGTTCCGCTGTCGGTGCCAGGGTCTCGCTGGTCGCTTTTAATGTCAACCTGAACACGCCTGACAAAAACATCGCGGATGCCATTGCCAAAAAAGTCCGGCACATCGGCGGAGGCCTTCGCTATGTCAAAGCTATCGGAGTCAAGCTGGAAGACCGCAATCAGGTTCAGGTCTCCATGAATTTGGTTAATTTTGAAAAAAGCGCCGTCTATCAGGCTTTTGAAATGGTCAAGATGGAAGCTAAACGCTATGGCGTTACAGTAGTAGGCAGTGAAGTAATTGGGACCGTCCCTATGAAGTCGCTGCTAGCGGCAGCCGAATATTACCTGCAGATTGAAAACTTCAATATAGAGCAAATACTGGAAAAACAATTATTGGAATAGGAGTGACAAGGTAATGAAATTAAAAGAAATGACCGTTGAAGAATTCATCACTGCCACCAATTCCAAGGCACCTGTGCCCGGCGGCGGCAGCATTGCCGCCCTCAATGCAGCTTTGTCAGCAGCTCTCATAGCCATGGTTGCGGGCCTCACACTCGACAGTCCGAAATATGCGGCCGTACATGAGAAAATGCAAGCTATCAAAACCGAAGCTGATACCCTGCAGGCACAATTTACACGTTATATCGACGAAGACTCTGAAGCCTTCGACCAGGTAATGGCAGCTTTCAAACTGCCTAAGACTACCGAAGAAGAACAAAAAGCCAGGTCGGCAGCCATTCAGTCTGCTTATAAAACTGCAGCCTCAGTGCCTTTTGCCGTTGCAGCTAATGCCAGCAAATTGCTGGAGTTAGCTAACGAGATTGTTCTCTATGGCAATCAATCCGCGCTTTCCGACTGCGCCGTGGCTACCCTCAATGCGCGTTCCGCTATAATGGGTGCTTTCTACAATGTCAAAATAAATCTGACATCTATCAAGGACCAACAGTTTGTACAAGAGCTTACCACTAAAATGCAAGAAATCGAAAGCTCGCTTGCTGCAACAGAGACTGCTGTTTTAGCAAACACACACCTCTGATTTAGCACATGAAAAGAGGGCTGAGACCGGAATTTCAATCCGTTCTCAGCCCTCTTGCTATTTTTCTATAAATCAAATATCTCTTTTGATACCTGCTTTGAAAATTATAAACAGATATCCATACGCACTAGTTTGGCGGCTTTCAGAAAGATTCCGATACCGACTTCTTCTTTAATTTCCTCAACAAGTAAAAGATCACCCTGGTTCAAAACGAAGCGTTCTCCATCAATAAAAACCAGCTCGGCACTGCCATAACCGCAGAGGAACGCAGTTACACCAAAAGGCTGCTCGCAGTCGGTGCAAAATTCACCCACTTTAACAGCATCGTCCTGTGCAATCACCGACATTTTACCGCTGACCCCTTTACCGAGCATAAGATTAAAATCCGTCGCCTTGCCGGAACCGGAGGATTCCCAACCTCCGTCGAAAACATCTATTTCCTCATACGGATGCATTACCAGGTCATAATGGCCTTTATGGAAAACATGGGCGATTCCCTCCAGCATAATCAAATGCCGTGTTATATTTTCCAAATGACTGTAGGGTGCTTCCTCCTCCGCAGACGATACCGCCATGCTCAGTCGAAATTTAAAATCCCTCGCAGCATAGGAAGAATCCGAAGGATAGATATAGTACTGTTTGCTGATTCCTCCGGACCAGTAAGAAGTTGAGACCATGTCCTCTCTGATAACCGTTATTTTCATAATCCACCTCCGCTGATTATTATTTTATATTCCTTTGCATTCAGCCGTTTGCCAAAATAAATCTGCCTTCCTTGCAGTCATACCGAAAAACTTCACCGGTTTCTATAATATAATGCCATCCTTCCAGCGTTAGTTGCTTTGCTTTTACTTTCTCTCTGATATAAGGATAAGTCAACAGATGTTTGAGCTGCTCGACAACATTCTCCTGCTCCATCATCCACTCCCTGGCCGCCGGTTCATTATCCCCCAGTGCTTC
>JBOFWD010000070.1:0-5585 GCA_051653445.1 Acidaminococcaceae bacterium
GGTGCCGACGATTATATCGTAAAACCTTTTTCCGCAGGCGAAGTAATGGCGAGAATAAGGGCTACTCTCAGAAGGATGCAGATGGAAAAGCAGGCTAAGAACAGCTTTGCCATTGATAATCTGATGATTGATCTGGATGAATACAATGTTACCATTGATGGGCAGAAAATGAATTTGACGAAGAAGGAAGTAGAATTGCTCTGGACTCTGGCTAAAAACAAGAACAAGGTCTTTACAAGGGAAAATTTGCTTGATAGCATTTGGGGTTATGATTATTTTGGCGACAGTCGCACAGTGGATTCCCATATTAAAAGGCTGCGAGCGAAATTGGAAGTCGTACCGCATGAGAAATGGGAAATAAAGACCATTTGGGGTGTAGGTTACCGCTTTGAGGAGAATTGAGATGAAAAACAAGATTGCATTGAAGCTGACCTTTTATTTTGCCGCGGCACTTCTGATCTTTGCTCTTGTTGTCGGCGGTAGCTTTCGCTTTCTTTTTTGGCAGCATACAGAAGGCTTAAAGAGAGACGAACTCGAGCAACGTGCGGTAAAAATTGCTCAGGCCATGGTAGATACGCGTGAACAGGTGATGTCATGGCAGGAGCGGATGGCACAAAAACATGCCAATGAAGGAGAGAATGATTGCAAAAAACCGGAACAAGGCCAGGGCGGACATTTTGGTGGGTGGGGCTATGCTTCTATGCTGCGCTTTTTAAGCAGTTCAGCGGCGGATGACGTCTGGATAGTTGACCACGAAAACAATTTGGAGGTCAGCGACCATAGAGGTGGTTCCGCACGTATAATAACCTATAAGGACTTACCGCCTGATGCGGATAAGGTCATTAAAGAGGCTTTCCAAGGAAAGACCGTTTTTGGACAAGGTTTTAGCCAGCTCTTGCAGGTGCCTACTTTGACCGTTGCTACGCCAATACAGGATGAAAGTGGGCAAATCGTAGGTGTTGTCCTACTGCATTCGCCTTTATCAGGTATGGAAGAGGCTGCTGAACAAGGTATGAAGATTTTACTGATCAGTGTTGGCATTGCTTTATTTTTGACTTTTATTTTTAGTTTGTTGTTTACTTGGAAGTTTACAAAACCTTTAAATATGATGAAACGAACAGCAGATGAAATGGCGGAAGGAAATTATGCTGTCAGAAGCGGAGTACAGCAGAATGATGAAATCGGTGAACTTGGCAAAGCTTTGGATATTTTGGGCGAACGATTGGAGATTGCCAGCCAGGAGAGTGCGAAACTGGATCAGTTACGCAAGGATTTCATTGCTAATATTTCTCATGAACTGCGTACGCCGGTGACGGTTATTCGTGGTTCTTTGGAAGCAATTTGCGACAAGGTGGTTGATACTCCGGAAAAGATTGAAGAGTATCATCGTCAAATGCTTTCGGAAAGTATTTTTTTGCAGAGGCTGATCAATGATTTGCTAGACCTTTCCCGTCTGCAGAACCACAATTTTCAAATAGAAAAAACACCGCTTAACCTTTGTGATGTTGTACAGGATGTTGTGCGCAGCAGTCAGCATATAGGAAAGAAAAAAGCTGTTGCTGTAAGCGTCAGTACCGATGTTAATATCTATTCTTTTAATGGTGATTACGGTAGGTTGCGCCAGATGTTGATGATTTTTCTGGATAATGCAATCAAGTTTTCACCTTTAGGCGGTAAAGTAGAGGTATTGCTCGCAGACAATGTCTTAAAAGTTATTGACCATGGCTGTGGAATTTCAAACAAAGATTTACCGCATGTTTTTGAACGGTTTTATAAAACAAGAGTTGAGACCAATAAGAGTGGTACAGGCCTTGGTCTTGCTATTGCCAAAGAAATTGCCGAACGGCATAATATCAAGGTCAGCATGGTAAGTGAGCCCAATGTGTCTACGGCAGTTATTATGGTATTGCCGCTGCCGGCTCAAAATGTTGGTGAAAAATAAGGATAAAGAGCTGCTGCGGTTTACGTGGCGGCTCTTTTCGCGTCAGGCAGGATAAATTACATGTTTTAGCGAATTTAGTAAGCAAACAGAGGTGAACAAAGTGATTAGGCTAATGAAAAAAGAGGAAATTGATGAGTTGGCAGTCTTGTGGCTGAAGACTTCATTAATTGCGCATAATTTCGTAGCAGCGGATTTTTGGCACCAGAAAATGCCGCTGGTACAAACAGAGTATTTGCCCAAGAGCATTACCTATGTATATGAAAAAGATGACAAGCCTTTAGGCTTTTTAAGCTTTGTCAAGGAAAATGAGATTGGTGGTTTGTTTGTTGATTGCAATGCCCAGAATAAGGGAATTGGTTATGCTCTGATGGAACAAGCCAAGAGGTTATTCAGCTTTTTAGAGCTTGATGTTTATGCCCGCAATGAGAAGGCCGTACATTTTTATTTGCGTCAGGGTTTTCAGGCTGTTGTGGTTTTTAAAGGTGAAGATACGGGCGAAGAGAGTATAAGAATGAGGTGGATTCAATGAACTATGGTTTAAGGGATAAAATTGTTGTTATAAGCGGGGGTACTTCAGGAATCGGACTTGCGACAGCCCAGTTGGCACTAGCTGATGGAGCAAAGGTTTTTCTTATAGGCCGCAGTGAGGAGAACGGGCTTTCTGCTTTGGGGATGCTCGGCGCTGATCCCGAAAGGGTCAAATTTATTCAGGCCGATATCGCTACCGTTGATGGCTGCCAAGTTGTGGCGGAGGCGGTACGTAGCTTTGCCGGCAGAGCCGATATACTGGTTAATTCTGCCGGTGTTTACCGCGAACAGTGGTTGGAACTGGTAACTGAGAAAGAGTACCAGGAGATTATGGATATCAATGTCAAGGGTACTTTGTTCCTTTGCCAGGTGATGATACCTTTGATGACGGAACATGGTTCTGCGATTATCAATATCGCCTCTGATGCTGGTTTGGAAGGGAACTACGGCTGCCCTGTTTATTGCGCCTCCAAGGGTGCCGTTGTTGCCCTTACAAGGGCGCTTGCCCTAGATTATGCGCCGCGTATTCGTGTGAACTGTATTTGTCCGGGTGATGTTGCGACACCGCTTGTGGAAAAGCAGCTGGCGGCTGGTGATTATACACTGGAGGAAATGGCTGAGCCGTATCCTATTGGCAGAATAGGACTGCCGGAAGAAATTGCTCATGTCATTTGTTCCATGGCATCTCCTTTTAACAGTTATATGACGGGATCAATCGTGGCCGTTGATGGTGGCTTAACGGCAAAATAGCTCATTATATAAAATCAAAAGGAACTTTGACACAAAAAACGAGTGTCAAAGTTCCTTTTGTGATAAATGCAGTTATTTATATGGCATAGTTGTCGGGTTAGCTGAACCATGCTTTTTTGAGAAGCAAAAGAGCCGGGCGTATATGGTCTTCATTGATGCCGGCAAAGGAAAGCAAAATTTCCGGCTCGGTTTTGGCAGCGGTTTGTACTGCTAAGATGCGTACCCCGTGGTTTAGCGCCAAGGCAGCTAATTCTTCTGAAGTCTTTTTTGTATGTACGGCCAGACGAATATGGAGGCCGGATGCATAAGAGCGGACAGAGATGAGTTTATCGAAGATTTCTGTCAAAGCGGTTCGCAGCAAAGAGTTCTTTAATGCGTATAGCTTGCGTAAATGACGTACATGGCGGCGCAGGTGGCCGCCGGCAATGAATTCCGCCAAGGCCAATTGTTCGATGGTTGAAGATGTTTGGTTATACAAGTGTGCACAAGCATTGTAACGCGCAAGTAATTGCGGCGGCAGTACCATGTAGCTGATACGTAAAGATGGCATCAGCAGGCGGGAAAAGGAGCCGAAATAAATCACATTATCGCCGCCGGACAACCCCTGCAGAGCACCTACAGGACGTGCAAAATAACGGAATTCACCATTGTAGTCATCTTCGATGATAAGTCCGCCGCTATGTTTTGCCCAATGCAAGAGGTTCAGGCGCTCTTCGGCAGAAAGGGTGCTTCCTTTATAAGGATTGGAAGGGCTGACCAAAAGCAGCGACGGAAGTTTGTCGTCTATTTTTTCAGCGGCAAAAGTTTCGACTTGCCAGGCATGATCTTGAAAAATACGTTCAGCCTGTGGGAAACCAGGGGCTTCTAAGGCGATGCGGTTATATTGCGGCTGCAGGATGCCTATCAGTATTTCCAGCAGGCTCTGTACTCCGGCACCAATGATGATTTGTTCCGGAGCAGCAATTACCCCCCGTGCTTCGTAGCTATATTTGGCAAGAATTTCACGCAGTTTAATTTCACCTTGTGCTTGACCGTAAGCAGCAATATTCTGGGGTTCTTTAAGAGCATTGTTGATGCAGCGGCGCCAGAGAGCAGCTTTAAAAGTTCTTATATCGATATAGTTATTAGCGAAGTTATAAAGAACAGGCTGTTTTTGAGGTTGTTTTTGCAGGGGCCTATTTGTGGGCGGCGGCAGTTCAGCTAAATTTATAGCTATATAGCCACGTTTAGGCTGACTTATTATATAGCCCTCTGCTAAAAGAAGGCTGTAAGCGGTCTCTACTGTTGTACGGCTTATATTCAAAGCGGCAGCAAGCTTGCGGATTGAAGGCAGCCTGGCGTTGCCGGCTATATGATTTAAGCGGATTTCTTTTTTGAAGTGGTCTGCTAACTGTCTGTATAGTGGCAAAGGGTTCTTGGTATCTTCGGTAAAATTCATGGTTAACATAGACTGTGCTCCTTATATAAAGCAAAATACCATAATTTCATATGACAGATATATTATATAACTTTCTGGAAATTTAGTCATCGGGGAAATAGTATACACAAATGCTTTTTAAGTGTAGACTATTGATTGTGCAACTGGAGTATGATAAAATTAGAAATCAGATTAATTGCTAAATTTTAAATTAAATTTTGGGAAGGAGTGACTTGCGGATGAAATTTTCGTTAGTATCAGGAGTTTCGGCCAGACATTTGCATCTAAGCCCAAGCGATATGGCAAAATTATTTGGCGAAGATGCAGAACTGCATCTAAAAAAGCACATTACTCAACCTGGTCAGTTTGCTGCTGAAGAGCAAGTTACTTTGGTAACTGCTAAAGGCAGGATGAAGTTAAGAGTAATTGGACCATTGCGCAAAGCAACACAGGTAGAACTTTCTTTGACTGATGCCAGAGCTTTGGGTTTGACGCCGCCAATCAGGATTTCCGGAGATATTGAAAATTCTCCGGGTGGATTGATTGTTGGTCCGAAGGGAGAAGTTGAACTTGAAAAGGGTATTATTGTTGCGGCCAGACATATTCATCTTTGCCCGGCAACAGCAGCACAATATGCGCTGCACAATGGTGATACTGTCGAAGTTAAAATTTCTGGAGAAAGAAGCCTGACTTTTCATAACATCCCGGTAAGAACCGGTGAAGAGCATGCAGATGAATTTCATATTGATACTGATGAAGCTAATGCCTGCGACTTAGGCAACGGTGTAATGATTGAAGTGAGTAAATAGATATAAAAATAATACCCGGTTCAAAATGTACTGACCCCCAAAAGTTAGACCTAAAAAATCTAACGATTGGGGGTCGGTTTTTTTATGGCAAAATATGGTTTTGAATTCAAGAAACAAGTTGTACAAGATTATATAAACG
>JBOFWD010000071.1:0-7455 GCA_051653445.1 Acidaminococcaceae bacterium
ACCTGTGACGAAATTATATTAGATAAAACTTCCCTGCCATTTTTGACAACGGCAGCGGCAGTTTCGTCGCAGCTACTCTCTATTCCCAATATATATATATCTTTTTTCTCCATAAAATCCACCTGTTTTTCTATCGATACAGCCACATGATAATGGCATCCTCTTTATTGTCTTCGTAATACTGGGGCCTCACACCGGAAACAGCAAAACCTGTTTTTGTATAAACAGTTTGAGCAGCGATATTGCTCTTTCTGACTTCGAGCGTAACGGATTCTGCACCTGCCTGCCATGCCGAAGCTACGAGCGCTTCCGTCAGGTCTTTGCCCATTCCTTTGCCGCGCTCATTCTTTGCAACTGCAACCCTTGTCACCTGTGCTTCGCCTGCAATCAGCCAGAAGCCAGCAAAGCCACGAATGGCGCCCTCTTGCTCAAGCACAATGTAATGCGCTAAGTCATTGTTTAATTCAGATAACCAGGACTCAACAGTCCAGCTATCATGAAAAGATTCCTGCTCTATAATTTGTACTGCTTTTAAATCCGCCGCGGACATCGCGCGCGTTACTATACCTTTTTCTGACGTTTTTCCCATAATTCTTCTGCTTCCGATCGTCTTATATAATGGAGATTTAATTCGAAAAGATCTTTTCTTTGACCATTATTGTGTTCTTCTCGTCCCAAAAGAGCTACAGAGGTAGCTTTGGGCATGCGCACTTGCCAAGGCGCCGGCTTAACCAGCGGAGGTAATTCTTCTTTTGCCAGCTTGGCGCATTCACCTAATATGATTACAGGCTTTGCTAATTCAGAAAGTCTCGATAGCAACTCATCCTTTGATAGCACAGTTACCTTTTGATGCTCCGTTAATTTTCCTTGCTGCCACTCGTAAAGTGCCAGGTAATAATTGCCCTTCTGCGCGTCCAAGACCGGTGCAAGTATAAAGTTGTCAACAGGCAGGTTATAAGCCATCGCCTTCAAAGTATCAACGCCACAAACAGGAATTTGCCAGCAATACGCCATAGCTTCTGCTGTAGCAAGCCCGATTCGCAGCCCGGTAAAAGAACCTGGTCCGATGCTGATAGTAATTAAATCAACGGCTTCTTTCTCTATTTTTGTTCGTGCGAAAATTTGCCCTATTTGCGGCAGTAATCCTTCCGAATGTGTCATGCCGGCATTTATTTCATATTCTTCAATCGGTTCATCATCTCTCAGCAGAGAAACGGTGCAAACTTTCGTCGCAGTATCAATTCCCAGAATCAACAATTCTTTTCACCTTCTCGCATAATTCTTCATAGTGCCTTCCGTGTGGTTCAAAAACAATTTTGCGGCCACTTTTTTCAACGCTGATATCGATTTGCAAATATTCCTCCGGCATTTCCTCCGAAAACAAATCAGCCCATTCAATCATCGTTATCCCACAACCGCCGACATATTCATCAAAACCTATATCTTCCAATTCTTCGACTCTGTTCAATCTATATAGATCAAAATGCCTTAAATCAGAATCTTTGCCCTTATAGATATTCATTATGGCGAAAGTTGGACTTGTTATCTCATTCTCCGGCACACCCTTGGCCAGCGCTATTCCTCTAGCCAAAGCCGTTTTGCCTGTTCCAAGGTCACCGCTAAGACAAATTACATCGCCTTCTCCAACAGCCTGACCGATAGCAAAACCCAATTTTTCAGTTTCCTCGCTGTTTGCGCAGTAAAACTCTTTCATTACATAACCCACCAAATCTACATGTATTTAATAGTTTATTATACCAATATTTTTCTGCCAATGCACCAGTATTATACTTTTCTTGCGCTGCCAGACGCCAATATTATATTTATGTATAGCTACCATTGCACAGCCAAACAAAAGCGTCCGGCGGTGACTACTCAAAATCCGCATAAATAATATACCAACTATGATTATTCTTCTAAAATATAATAAAAAACACCACTTTAAAAGCGGTGTTTTAGAAATGGCGAAAGCTTCAATGCTATATGCAGCTTTATTTCACCTGCATAATATAATCAAGAAAGAGAAACAACGGCGTTTTTGCTTTTCTTAGCAGACATTAACATTAAATCAACTTCCCTGATAACCTGTTTCTTGTCCCAGTCCTTGCGAATCGCAACAATACCTACACTGAGAGTAGCAATCCCACACTCTTCACTAGTCAGAACAATATCTTTTATTTTGTTCATAATTTCCACGGAATTTTTCACGCTGCTGTCAGGTAATATGATAACGAACTCATCACCGCCCCAACGCGTTACAACATCAATATTGCGCGTATGTTTACGAAAAATATTAGATATGCTTACCAAAACAGCATCCCCTGCTATATGACCAAGTTGGTCATTTATCTGCTTAAAATTATCAACATCAATTGCCGCCACACAAACAGAATAGTTGCCGTGCTTGTTTCTTTCAATTTCCTGAACAAGCCTTATGCTAAAAAACCATCTGTTGCCAAGCCTTGTCCAAAAGTCAAACAGAGCCATATAATGAAGTTCATATATCATTCTGCCGATAATTGCTCCGAAAACAGAAAAAAGAATGATGGTAAAATAGGCCACCATATCCCGCATATCGGGAAAATAAGTTTCGCTGAGCCGTTGTATCAGAAATGCAATCGATGCGGAAGCCGCACCCAATAATGTAAAAATCAAGGAAGTATGTTTGTGGAATATTTTATTTGTGTAGATATACATTTGCTGACACCTCGTACAGGACGGATTTATGTAAAACTGCAAATAAACCTAAAACACTAAGAATAGTCCTAAAAACAGCAAATGACCAGATTGAGTCTGGTCGTAAAAATCTCAGCAATGCTAAAATTAGATTTTTAACGAGATATACAAAAGCATCCATATTATAGCGTTGCTTACTCCGGATTATAGCGTTGCTTACTCCGGCCTACAGGAAGCCTGTCAATATATAAGCGGCTTTCTTTGCATTTTATCACCTTTAAAATATGTTAGCAAGTATATTACCTATACAAAATATCTTTTTTCACGATACTGCCTTTTTGACATAATAAAAAAAGACTCCTCGGTTTCCCAAGAAGCCTTTGCTTTTTTAATTGGTGCGGGAGACAGGAATCGAACCTGCACACCTCACGGCGCTAGATCCTAAGTCTAGTGCGTCTGCCAGTTCCGCCACTCCCGCGGCATAAAAGATAAAAAAATGGTGATCCACCCGCGACTCGAACGCGGGACACCCTGATTAAAAGTCAGGTGCTCTACCGACTGAGCTAGTGGATCACAATGGCTGGGGCGGCTGGACTCGAACCAACGCATGCGGGAGTCAAAGTCCCGTGCCTTACCAACTTGGCGACGCCCCAAAGAGATGGCAACAACTTAAAATTGTGGGGTGACTGGTGGGGATCGAACCCACGAAATAACGGAGCCACAATCCGCCGTGTTAACCGCTTCACCACAGCCACCAAATCATCCAAACTTTAACAGCTTGGCGACGAAAATTATTGTATCATAGCACCTCCGCAGTGTCAACGATTTTTTATAACTTTTTTTGCAAATAATAAATTTTGCAATTTATTATTTGCAAAGCGCGATGGTTTCAATTTCTACTTTAACGTCTTTTGGCAATCTGGCAACCTCTACGCATGAACGTGCCGGCGGATTTTCCGCAAAAGCTTTTGCATATATACCATTGACTTTAACAAAATCATTCATATCAGACAAAAACACTGTTGTCTTCACTACATCAGCGAAACCAAGTCCCTTGGCTTTAAGAATTGCTTCAATATTGCTCAAAACTTGCTCTGTCTGTTCTTCAATACCACCGTTGATAATATCACCAGTTACAGGTACAATGGGTATTTGCCCAGATATAAAAAGTAGTCCTGCAGCCTCAATTGCTTGCGAGTATGGTCCTATTGCCTGTGGTGCTTTCTCCGTGTTAATAATGTTTTTCATGTTTTGCCTCCCGATAAATTATTGTCTCTCAACTTTAAAATACTCTTCAGCCCAAGCCAATGCTGTTGGCACATTTGCCAGCCCGCCTCCAGCGGTCTCCTTTAAGGCACAAGGCATCCTGTCGCCGACTTCTTTCATCGCGTCAATTGCCTCATCAGCAGGAATAAAACTGCTTATGCCAGACAAGGCCATTTCTGCAGATGTCAATGCCTGTACGACTGCTCCTGCATTCCGCTTAATACAAGGAACTTCTACCAATCCTGCGACCGGATCACAAACAAGTCCCAGCATGTTTTTCATGGTGATTGCTACCGCATGACCCACTTGTGCCGGTGTGCCACCCAACATATCTACCGCAGCACCCGCAGCCATGGCAGCAGCGCTGCCTGTTTCAGCCTGGCATCCACCCATAGCTCCTGAAAGCGACGATCTGTTGGCGATAACCAAACCAATGCTGCCGGCAACAACTAACCCCGAAGCCATATCCCTTTCATGTAGCCCATAATTCTTTTGCAAAGCAAAAAGCATACCAGGCAAGACGCCGCTGGCGCCAGCCGTCGGTGCCGCCACAATACGTCCCATAGCAGCATTAGCTTCAGCAACGGCGAGAGAAAAAATCACAGCATCGCTTACTGTCGGACCTAAAATATTATGATAATTTTCTTTCTGCCGGGCTTCCGACATTTTTTTCGCACTGCCGCCGGTCAGTTTGCTGCGTGATTGCACGCCTGTAAGACCGTAATCGATAGAACCCTTCATAACATAAAGCATGTCAGTCATTTTTTTCAGAAGATCGTCAGCGGCAATACCCATTTTTTCAGCATTATATATAATTAAAGTTTGCCCTAAAGAAATCCCTTTTTTCTCAGCATCTTCTATCCAAAGAGCCAGAGATAGTTTATCTTTTGCCATTTTTGCCTACCTCACAGAACATTATTTATAAAACGGACAGATTCTACAGCCGCCAAATGAGCAATTTCCCCGATAAGTTTCGGGGCGACTTGTTGATCACATTCAATAATCATAATTGCCAAACCGCCTTTATCAGTGCGAAATACCCTCATGCCGGCAATATTGATACCTGCATCTGCCAACTGTCCGCTTACAAGGGCTATAACTCCGCATTGGTCCCTGTGCAATACCAAAACTCCGGGAAGCCTGCCATTTAGTTCAACAGGGAAATCATCAATTTCTGTAACGATGACCTGCCCGCCTCCCACAGAAGAGCCTGTCACCTGACAATTGGCACCGCTTGCGCCAGACAAGCTGAATCTTACTGTGTTCGGATGCACCAATTCGCCAAGGTTTACCTTTTTAAAACTGTAATGCAAGTTATTTTCTCCAGCCAAAATTTTTGCCTGTGGTATACGCGCATCATCCGGCAGCCAGCCCATAAGACCGGCAAGCAGTGCCAGATCAGTTCCATGTCCACGATAGGTTTGAGCAAAAGAACCATGCAGTTCAATAGCCGCCTTTACCGGTCTTTCACCCAAAATGCTGGCAGCCAAAAGCCCTAGACGCACAGCACCAGCTGTATGGGAACTTGATGGTCCGATCATAACAGGGCCGATTATATCCATTAAGTCCATAATAAAACTCCTCTGTTTCTCAAGGTTATAATGAAAAACCCGTATAGCGTCTTCTTCGACAATACCATACGGGTAAAACTCACTCCACTTTGTCCAGTGAACGATGCGCAAGACCAACGCAAAGTTCGTTTAAATTAAGAACACCCACGCCCATAAAAATTGCAACACAAAGATGTTCATCAAAACGCGCAATACCGATTTTTCCGCCAACGTTAAAACCTATAGCTTTCACTTTGACTTGTTCCAAAGCTTCATGGGCGGCTCCTGCAACCGCACCGGCACCAACATGCGTATTGGTCACCACTCCCTGACGCTGAGCGGCAACAACCGCTCTTTCTACTATTTTAACAATCGATTGTATGAATTCACCGCCAAAATCGACAGCCGTTGAACGTATACCTTGAGATATCAATTCATTTTTAACAGCCTGCTCTTCCGCACGGCTACTGGTTGTAGCCAGTTTCAGAGCAGCACGTCCGACATCAATACTTGTATACTTTTCATCAGACATATTATTCACCTTCTTCTTCAATCAGCTCCGGCATTTTGATAGGCCTTTGATCGATTACAGCTACCAAAAGAAACACAATAATACAAACGAGCCATTCAAAATAGATAACGTGCCGTAAAACATGCAAAGCAGGTACAAATTCCCATACTACGATAGCAATCAAACCTGCCAACGTTGTGTAGAAAGCAGAACTTCTGCGGCAAACAGCCGGCATAAAAATAGTAAAAAGAAAAACGACTGTAAGAGCAGTAGTAAGACTCAAACCGGCTACCATAGTTTTCAAAATGCCGGCAGCATTGAAAGCCAACCATAATGTGCCAATGCCGCAAACCAAAATAGTTACTCTGTTGACTAAGAGAAATTTCTCGCCGGAAATACCCGGGTTAATAAAACGTTTATAAATATCTTGTGAAAACAATGTTCCTGCACCTAACAAAATCGTACATGCCGTTGAAATATCAGCAGCCCACATCGCCGCCAAGGTTATACCGGAGGCAAAAGGGTCAAGACTCATAACCACGCTTGGCAAGGCCATCGTTGCTGTAATATCCGGGGAAGTCACTCTGGCAATTATCCCAAGCAAGGCGCATAAGAAGCCTATTGGGAAAATCAGTGCAGCCCCCCAGATAAAACCTTTTTTTGCCGATCCGGAATCTTTAGCACCGCAAGCTATCTGCACAGGTCCTTGTGCTGTAATTGCCTGCGTAATCATAACAACAAACCAGCCAATAACTATTGCCAGCGGCAGTCCGGAAAAAGGATTGAACCATTCCTTGCCGGCCGGCAATTTACTGGCAAGAACAACCATCCCGCCAATTTGGTCAACTGCAGCATATGTAGAAGACAAAACACCTACATAGATTAAAATAACACTCACTATATTAGACAAGCCGGACGACCAAAGTCCGCCAATCAACGTGATACCGATAAAAACAACTGCACTCGTCACCATACCGCCTTTGAAGGAAAAAATATCTGGAAGCAATGCAGAAAGAATCGCACCGCCGGCAAGATATTGCAAAGATGTAATGACAAGCATAATGATCAAAAGGCCAACCGCACTGACCACTCTTCCCTTGGTATCGTAATAACGTTCAAAGAGATCGGGGATAGTAGTAGCTTTGAGGGCACGATATTTACCAGCTGCCACGAGACCCATAATCAAAGCACCGGCTGCCCACGCTGCATTATACCAGCCAGCCGCCAAACCAACGCTAAACGCATTCTCGGCAACTCCAACTGTAGAGGCCGCGCCCACAGCAAGCCCGGTAATATTAACAGCAATAAGTCCAGGTCCCAGTTTGCGTCCTGCGAACAGATACTCTGAAGCACCTTTATCCGCCCTCTTCTTGGCAAACAAACTGATGGAGAACAGTAAAACGATGTACGCACAAACAATAAATAACTGAATAGACATTAATCCACACTACC
>JBOFWD010000072.1:0-4110 GCA_051653445.1 Acidaminococcaceae bacterium
CACTTTGATCTCCTTGAATTCTTATTTTAATGCGTTAACTATTTAATTATATTACAATCGTGAGGATTTTTGAATGAGAATTATAACAGGCAAGGCAAGGGGGTTAAAACTTATTACCCCTAAGAATATGGATGTCAGACCGACCAGTGATCGTGTTAAGGAATCTTTTTTTAATATTATTGGAACAAAAATTGTCGGTACGCATGTGCTGGATTTGTTTGCCGGAACTGGTAATCTTGGCTTGGAAGCTTGGAGCCGAGGCGCGGAAAAGATTGTTTTTATTGATGAAAGCCAGACCAGTTTACAGCTTGTCCGCAGCAATATTGCTAAGGCAAAAGCCGAAAAGGATACAAAGGTCATTAAGGGTAATGCTGTAAAGATAATTGCCGATTTGGCAGCTAATGGTGAAAAATTTGATTTTATTTTTTGTGATCCTCCTTATAACAAGGGACTGTCTGCCAAAATTATTGAACAAGCGGCGAAACATGATATAGTTTCACTGGGAGGATATCTTATTATAGAACATTCACAGCATGAAAGCTTGCCGGAACTACCGGTGAAATTTGAAATTATACGCTGTGAAAAGTACGGGGAAACACTAATTTCCTTTTTACGTTGTACGTAGTCAACTATTTTTGCTATAATTGTGGCATATTCAAGCTTAATAAGTTAAAATATAAGTTAGTAAATAATTGCCATTATGACTTGATGCTGGCTAAAAAAATAGGAGGTGCAAAGTGCGTAGAGCAATTTGCCCGGGGAGTTTCGATCCGGTAACCAATGGACACATCGATATATTCGAACGTGCCAGTCTTATGTTTGATGAGATTATCATAAGTGTTTTTAATAATCCTGGCAAGGCAAAAGGCATGTTTACTATGGATGAAAGGGTGGCTATGCTGAAAGAAGCTACGAAACATATAGCTAATGCAAAGGTCACATGTTTTTCCGGACTATTAAATGAGTACTGCAAACAACAAAACACAAAATTCATTGTCAGAGGCCTAAGAGCTTTCTCTGATTTTGAATACGAATTCCAAAGAGCTTTGCTGATAAAAAAAATTGATCATGAGCTTGAAACGGTATTTATTATGACAAATGCTCAATATTCTTTCCTAAGTTCATCCGGCGTAAGAGAACTGGCAGTTTTTGGCGGTAATATTTCAGGTTTGGTTCCTGAATGCATTGAAACCCAAATAAAAAGTTATATAGAAAAGAAATCTTATTTATAAGAAGTGAGAGAGAGATGATGAGCATGGAATTGGACAAAATATTAGATGAAATGGAAAGTCTTATTTTAGAAGCTTCACATCTTCCATTTTCGGAGAAGATTATTATTGAAGAAGGCGATTTGTCGTTAATCATGGACAGATTGCGCGAAGCAGTTCCGTTGGAAGTAAAAAAAGCACACGATTTGCTTGATGAACAGATGAACATTATTAAAAATTCGCGCGCAGAAGCAGACCGAATAGTTGAACAAGCCAAGACCGAAGCTGAAAGAATTGTTGAACTTGCTAAAGCAGAAGCGGAAAGAATGGTTCGTAATGAAGAAGTAGTAAAAATGGCAGAAGAAAAAGCGCAGAACATTCTTAACGATACGAAACAGTATGATAATGATATGCGCGCTGCTGCAGACGCTTATGCGGAAAAAATGCATAGGGAGTCATTGAGTTATGCGACTGATGTTTTTGATTATCTGGAAGACAGCCTGAAAAAAACATTGGAGATTGTTCAGGAGAACCGGGCTCCGCTAAGAGCTAACCAGCAAAGGAGCGCTGAGCAGGAGGAAGAATGAGTAGAAGACCTAAACTCGGACTTGTTTTAGTCTCTGGCGGTTTACGCGGTTTGGCTCATGCAGGCGTGCTTAGTGTTCTGGAAGAAAACGGGATTGAGGTTGATATTGTTGCCGGCTGCAGCATTGGCAGTCTAATTGGAGTGCTTATATCAGCTGGCTATGATTCTGATACTATCATGAAGTTGGCAAAGGGACTGGGACGTGGACTCTGGTTTGAATTTGCCGTTCATAAAAAGGGATTTATAGGTACGGAAAATATTTACAAAATTGTCACCATGCTCACAAAAGGCAAGAGAATCGAAGAATTGGACAAGCATTTTGCTGCCGTTGCAACCGACTTGGCAACAGGGCGTCAGCACGTCTTCAGAGATGGCAATTCTGCAGCAGCGATTTGTGCCAGTGTTGCTGTTCCGGGTATCTTCGTCCCTTATGAATGGGAAGGACGCCAAATGGTAGATGGTGCAATAGTAAATCCTACTCCTGTCAGTGTAGCCAAGGACATGGGGGCTGATGTTATTTTAGCCGTAGACTTGGCAGCAGTTAGCACTATAGGTGAAGTCAATACTGTTTTTGATGTTGTACTAAGGTCGCTGGATATAATGCAAAAAGGATTATTCAGTTATCAACGGTTAATCGAAGATTGTGATATTTTGATTCAGCCGGAACTTAGTTCCTGTGCCGTTACAGATTTCAAGAAAATAGAAGAATGCTACCAGGTTGGCAGGGATGCAGCTTGGGAAATTTTGCCTAAACTTTTGGATATTCTGGATAATTATTCTGAAAAATAAAACGGCGAAGTTTTAAAATCTGCTGGATAAGGCAAAGAGCTGCCTTGCAGAACGCTGAATAAATTGGTTGCAGAGATGTCAATTTTAAGCGATGAGGTAAACTCATCGCTTTTTTCTTCTCGGCGCAATATGTTTTTGTCTAGTTTTATAATAATTGGCAATGTAGCTGTATTTCTCATAGCTTTCAGAAGCTTTCGCCCTCGATTATTAAAGGCAAGTACTCGCAAATAAGATGGATTTTCACTTATGGCAGATTTAAAAGTTGCTTCTTGTGAGGAAAGCAGTATTTGTAGAAGCAAACGATTTATTCTCGTTTCGGGATAGCGTTTGCTTTTTATAATTGAGATTGCCTCAGACCAGTTAGCGGCCTTGGCGGCCTTGGCCATTTTATTTTCTAAGCCTTCGGAGCATTCCGAGAATTTTGCTATATCTGCAGGCGAAAGTTGTTTTAAAACATATGATAGTACGACGTCAAGATTTTCCTGTTTATAGCCCAGACGTTTTGCCGAATTTAGCTGTAAAAGGGTTGCGAATGTCGGCAAAGAAACCGTACTTGCAATATCAGAGTCCAAGCCGTTTTTTAAAAATTCATGGCGAATTGCTGTAGCGCTTGCGATATTACCGGAAATTTCTCTGTCTTTGTACATTGCTGAATGTCGATTGACAGGTATAGGTATCATTTTTGTTTTTTGCCTATTAATTTGTTTAAGATATTCAATGGCAAGAATATTGTTTGGCTGTTCTACAACTTTTGCCAGCAAGGGATTTGCCTTTGACAAGAAATTGCCCAACGCGGCTGCATAAGAAACTCCTTTTGCCATTTCGCATTGTGTAGATGAAAGATTGCTGGCGCTGATTTCTGCAGCGTCCTGCAGCAAATTGATATCTGACGTTTCACAACCGAAAGACAAGTGGGTAACGCACCCTGTGCTTTCAAGAATTTTTATTGCTCCGCGAGCAAAGTGCTCCGCACTACGCAAGGCAAAAACAGCTGGCAATTCAATTACTAAGTCAATGCCGTTTTGTATTGCTATAGATGATCTTGACCATTTGTCCGTTAAGGCAGGGAGGCCCCTTTGAACGAAATTACCGCTCATTACGGCAATTACTGGCGCATCGCCAACAAGTTCCCTTGTTACAGAAAGATGATAGGCATGACCGTTATGAAAAGGGTTATATTCAGCTACTATTCCTACACAGTTTTTTTTAATCATATTAGTGCCCTTTAAATTTTAATTAATCTGATTATTTTTGTGGATTATTTGTTTAAAATAGTATATACTATTTTATCACAGTATATCTTTATTTTATACTATGAATTAGAAGCAAAAAACACAGAATAATTCCGAATGCCGGACAAAGAAGGTGCGACAGTGAAAATTTTTGTAGTTAATTGTGGTAGTTCGTCAATAAAATATCAGCTTATTAATATGGAAAATGAGTCGGTTCTGGCTAAGGGCATGGTCGAACGCATTGGTATGGAAGGAGCGCTTCTTAAGCATACCCCTACTGGTAAGTATACTGTTG
>JBOFWD010000073.1:0-2133 GCA_051653445.1 Acidaminococcaceae bacterium
GAAGTTTTTGAAGAGATATTAAAATTTTTAGAGGAGTAATGAAATGGCGGAATCAAAGGAATATACATGGTGCTTTGCCTGCGGCAAAGCTAACCCTATTGGCTTGAAACTGGAATTCGAACGTACTGATGACGGCTGCAGCGCAGAGTTTGTGCCACAGCGTGAACATCAAAGCTATGATGGCAGGATGCATGGAGGTTTGATCAGCACTTTACTTGATGAAGTTATGGGTAATTATTTATATATTACAACAGGCAAACCGGCTTATACCGCAAAAATAGAAGTGCGCTTCCGACAACCGGTTTTTATTGGCGAGAGAATCAAAGCCATTGCACGTTTAAAACGTAAAAAAGGCCGTCTTGTTGAAATGACGGCTCAAATTATAAAGGAAGACGGAGTTTTGGCTGCGGAAGCCGAAGCCAAAATGATGTGTGAAGGTGACGTATGAAAAGTATAGAGGTTAAAAGCGCAATCCTTGAATTTATGCGGAGAAAATGTTATGCACCGCTTAATGCTGAGTCCCTGATTGCTGAAATACCTATTGAAGGAGCACAACTGAATGAGTTTTGGAAAAGTCTGCTGGCATTGGAAGCTAATGGCGAAATTGTCAAAACCAGATTTGCAACCTTTGGCCTGCCGGAGAAAATGGGCCTCGTTGCAGGACGTTTTCAGCTGACCAGCAAAGGCTTTGGCTTTGTTATACCGGATAATAAAGGAGAATGCCCTGATGTATTTATACCGCCACGTGCTTTAGGTGGGGCGATGAACAACGACAGGGTTATGGCTCGCGTGGAATCGCGTGCATCTGGTAAGAAACCTGAAGGTGAAATAATCAGGATTATTACCAGAGCAAACAACAAAGTTGTTGGTGTTTTCATCAAGACCGGTGATTTTGGTTTTGTAGTGCCTGATGATAAACGAATCGGTCAGGATATTTATATAGCACGTAAGAATTTTGGTGGCGCTAAGCCGAATCAAAAAGTAGTGGTAGAAGTTACTACGTGGCCGGAAGAACGTAAAAGCGCTGAAGGTAAGATTATTGAAATTCTTGGTAATTTCGGTGATGTCGGATTGGAAATTCTTTCCATCATTAAACAGAATGATTTGCCGTTGGAGTTTCCGGAAGCCGTTATCAATGCATCGAAACGCGTGCCAAAGACTATTAAAGAAGCCGATTTAAGAGGTAGACGAGATGTGCGCTCTTTGCCGCTTGTCACGATTGACGGTGAAGATGCTAAGGATCTTGACGATGCCGTTTATGTTCGCCGTCAGGGTACAGACTTTTTGCTTGGCGTTTACATTGCTGATGTCAGTCATTATGTCAGGGAAAATGCTGTTTTAGACAAAGAAGCAAGAGAACGTGGGACCAGCGTTTATTTGGTGGATCGCGTTATCCCTATGCTGCCGGAACGGTTGTCAAATGGCATCTGCAGCTTGAATGCAGGAGAAGACCGATTGGCAATGTCCTGTGAAATGTTGATAGACAGCAAAGGCAGGGTTAAGGCCTACGAAATCTTTCCAAGTGTTATTCGTGTACTGTATCGTCTGAACTATCGGGAAGTGCGTGAAATTCTTGCAGATAAAGATGAGGAATTAAGAGATAGATATGCCAAAGTTGTTCCTATGCTGGAAGAAATGGAAGAACTGTGCAAATTGCTGCGTAATAAGCGTATGCTGAGAGGTGCGATTGATTTTGATATTCCCGAGCAAAAGGTATTGCTTGATGAAGAAGGGCGCCCAAGAGAAATAGTACAGCGCGTTCGCAGCATTGCGGAATCTATCATTGAGGAATTTATGCTTTCTGCTAATGAAACTGTTGCCCGTCATATGAGCAATCAGGAATGGCCTTTTGTTTATCGTGTACATGATATACCGAACGAAGACAAAATGACAGACTTGGCTAAACTGCTGAATAATTTCAATGTTAAGCTGCCAATATCTGATGAAATCAAACCGGTTGAGATTCAGAAGGCTTTAAAGCAAATGGAAGGTCGCCCGGAAGAACGTCTTGTCTCTACCGTAGCCCTGCGTTCACTCAAACAGGCAGTATACCAGGTGGATAATGTCGGCCATTTTGGTTTAGCGGCGGAATATTATACTCACTTCACCTCGCCAATCAGGCGTTATCCGGAT